>JAVBPA010000049.1:0-6256 GCA_031549925.1 Eubacteriales bacterium | reverse complement strand
GCTACAAAGAATAAAATTGACAAAATTATAGATTTTATTTTTGATCCGCGTTACCAGGAAAATCAAGGTGATTGCGGTTGGCATTGGGCAGAAGAACAAAAGACTTATCACGCAAGCAGCCCCGGAGTTAATGTACCTTTTATTCCTTTATATAAAAATGCAGAGCTTAATCAAAATCCGAAAAGCCAAAACCATGAATTACGGCGTAATCAGTACTGGGGGTTTTTGGAATTTGTTAAAATGATGATTTGTTCGCCAAAAATTCGTAATTCCGATTGGATGAGGTATTGTTTGAATTATCTTGGAAAATACGAAACAGAACGCGGAACATATATCTTTCCTCTGGAATTATTAAGTTCTTTATTACATAAAGTAAATCTTACAACTATATTTGAATTGTTTATTGCAAAAGAAAAATTGTTAAAAATCAAAGCAAACGAACGCAAAATTTTTGCAATCGAAATATACAGTACATATTTTATGGAGACGTTATATAAAAAATTGGAATACACAAAATAACAATTGTTTTAACGTTTTAAAATATTAATGATTTCAAGTGGGTTTTGTTCATAAGATATAACAAATTTATATTAAAAATTAATTTTATTTGTAAAATTCAAACGGTATTTGAAAGCGTTTCAAATAACAAGCCATTATACAAATAAAATAAAATTGTTATAATATAATCACAAAAACGTTTTTGAATATATTTTAACAAGTGAATTTTTATGAATATCGGAAAAACAATAAAAAGATTGAGAAAACAAAAAGATATGACGCAGGAGCAGCTCGCCGAATATCTCAATATATCACCTCAAGCAGTATCAAGATGGGAAATAAATTCTACACTTCCTGATATAACGTTTATACCAATGCTCGCTAACATATTTGATGTAACGACAGATATGCTTCTTTGTGTTGACATTGAAGCAAAAGAAAAACGGATAGAATTAATTATAAATGAAGCTGAAAATTACACACTAAAAAAACGGTATGAGGAAGCGGAGAAATTGCTCAGGGAATCATTGAAAGAATATCCAAACAGTTATAAGCTAATGGAAAATCTTGCGAAAGTTCTTTCTATTAATGTAAACTTCTACAGCGACAATTGGAATGAAGAAAAAAAATAATTCTTCAAGAAATTATTTCTCTCAGCGAAAAGATTGTTGCGGATTGTACAGATGATAATTTAAGATATTGGTCTATACAGCGTTTGTGCAGTGCATATGCTTCAATAGGTGAAACAGAAAAAGCAGCTTCTTTTGCAAAAAAAATGCCTGATACAACGCAAAGGAAATTGATTACCGAAACGCTCAAAGGTACAAAAAAATATAACCACATGCAAATGCAAATTGCACATAGCGTATTTTATGATGTTTTAAATTCTATTGCACTTTTAATGAATAATTCTTATGTTTCCTTTGATGAAGGAAGAGAAATATATGATTCAGATGAATGTATAGTTTTGTATAATAAAATTATTGATATAATAAATATTCTTCTGGAAAATGGAGATTTCGGTGATTTTAACCTTTTACTTGCGAACACATATCATTGTCTCACTTTTCTTTACGCTAAAAAAAATGAATCTGCCGCAGCAATGGATTATTTTAAACTTGCCGCTAAACACACTGTTATTTATGATTCGGTTAACAGTATGCCCCCGTTAAGTGATGAATACACCAGTCTGTTGTTTAAAGGAGTTAAATTTCCATTCAACACAGCTCACTTCCCATTTACTATGTCAAAATACTTACTTGATAAAAGTTTTGAATTAGATTCATTATTACCCGTATCAGAGCTTGAAGAAATAAGAAATGAATTACGCAAACACACAGAAATAAATTAACTAATATTAATTTGTTGCTATTACAAAGATTATATAGCCGTTTCCTGATTTTAATCCGGATGCGGCTTATTTTTGTATAAAAATCTTTATAGTATGCTTGTACAGCGGTATAAACATTTTTTTGCTGATAAGATAATCAAATTTTCGAAAAATTATTATTTAAAGAAGTATTGTGTTTATAATGAAGTTTCAAATAATTTTGAAAGAGCATCAACATTTTCAACTATATAAGTTGCACCGGCTTTTTGCAGCTCTTCTAGATTTCCATATCCATAAAGTACCCCAATACTATCCATACCAAGTGTTTTTGCTCCAATTATGTCATGTTCTTTGTCACCTATCATAATAGCTTTATCTATAGATGAAATATTTAAACTATCAAGAGCGTACCGGATAACTAAGTCTTTTCTGGAACGATGACCGTCTAATTCGCTTCCCGAAACGAACGAAAAATAATTATCGATTTTAAAGTGTTTTAAAATCTTTTCAGCATAAACAGAAGGCTTTGATGTGGCTAAAATCAAAGTTTTACCCAATTCATATTGATTTTTTAAAAATATTTCAATACCTTCGTAAATAATATTTTCAAATATTCCTTTTTCGGAAAAATATTCTCTGTATTTTACCACTGCTTTTTCAGCTTCTTCATCAGAAAAAGAATAAAATTTCTTGTATGAATCCCTTAATGGAGGCCCAATAAATGCAACAAGATCATCTGAGTTTTCAATATTTATATCAAAGCTACGCAATGAAAATTGCACAGACTTCGTAATACCTTTTTTAGGGTCTGTTAATGTTCCGTCAAGATCAAACAAAATAAAATCCTTTTCCAATTCAACACCGCCTAATACAAATTAGTTATTTCAAGTAAGTATTAACGAATAACTATAGAAAACAAAAGTACTCTATTCCAAATAAAAGATAAACGCAAGCACCTCGCCGATGAAAACCGTTTAAAAATTCGTATTTTACCCTAATGGATTGATGAAAACATACTATTTTAAAAAATTTTAAATAAATTTGAGCGGGAACACAATGTGCTGCATTACAAAATTCGCTACAGAATCCGCTTGATATTTTGTATATTTTGCTACTTATTTATGTTATGTTTTTACAAACTCTGGCTTATACTGCGTTGTTAGCATCTATTATAACTTCATGTATTGATTCTACGACTTTTCTTACATTTTCAAAATCAAACGATGTCCATTTGAATTGAATTGCAGAACCACATGTTGTTTTTACTTTGCCGTTAAATTCATAAGTTTTAACATGTCTGCAATCAGGAAATTTGCATGCCGGGCAAATTTTACCTACAATATGTTCATATATATTATCAGAAAAAATTTCGTTTGCCAATTCAAGGTCTTTTTCAGCCAGTTTGTTAAATATTTCAAGAAAATAAAAAGCTTTTCTCTCACCAAACTTTTCTTTTTCGCGGTTTGTATTGTATCCTATCCACTGTATGTCATGCAGCTCACCGGCATTTATCCTACGAATTTTATAGCGAAATCCCCAAGGAGATATATATGTTACATTACCATACTTATCTATCGTCCTTTTAAGCTTAAAATTTTTCTCCATTTTCTTTGTAAGATATTCATCTGTTTTTCTTACTTCTTCTTGTATTTCATTAGGCAAAGTTTTTACATGTTCTTCAAATTTAGATATTTTAGATTCATTAACAGCCATTTTTTTCGCCTCCAATAATATAAATTTTTTACATTATTTATATACAGCATCAAATGGGAAGCTGAGTTTCCCAATTCTTTTAATGCGTCAACCAAAAGTTTAAACCATTGAATAAAACTTGCTTTTGATATCTTTTTGTCTGTAGTATTCTTTTCAATAATTTTCCTTCCGTTTTGTTTTTTTATTTTGTCATGGTTAACTATTTCTTGTTCAGTCTATTATAGCTTATTCAGATTGTTTAATATAAATTATTTTTGATTAAAATACAAAGCTATTTCATGAACTCTCGAAATCGCTTCAATATCTTCATTTGTTGCACGGTTATCGGTATGTAATGAAAAAACCATATGATTTTCGCATCCATGTGCATTCATTTTTTTGAAAATCCATCTTGCCAAACGAATAGCTTCCTCCGGACCGCCATCGCCTCCGCCAACTATAATAAGCGCAGCTTTCTTTTTTGTAAGTATAAATTCATCATTTAAAAAGCGTTTCGCACAATAATATGCTTGGAATCGGCTTGCAAGCCCTATAAGCGGAGCGGTTAGATTTGACATATACAAAGGTGAAGCAATAACTACGTTATCAAAATCATCACTGTATATTTTTTTCATGTCATCATTGATTACACAACCTTTGTTTTTTTGGCAAGCTCTGCAATCAATACAAGGTTTGAGATTATCATAATAAGCGGATATTTCGATTAACTCGCCATTTATATGTTTCTTCAACTCATTTAGCAAAAAAACTGTATCTCCATTTTTTCTTGGAGAACCATTAATAATTAAAGTTTTCATTTGTCACCCGCTTATATAAATAATAAATTTATTATAATTACCGCAGAAACAAAATAAATTTATTCCTATTAATTTCTTTTATGCCTCTCAAATTAGGTATTCCGAGTTTCAAGAGTCTCTCAATATAAATTGTTTTATACTGCATAATGGTTCACCTGCTTAGAACTGCATATTCCCCCAGCGCTTCACATACCTTTCGGCAAAGATCAACGGAAAAACAGTTATTTTCATCTCGTACACCTGTCTGCATATCAATCCAGTAATTATGTACATTCTCATCCATTTCAAATGAACGCACGGCATTCAGTACATTATTCGGACCTAAACCGCCGGCATATCCGATATATGGCAGATTTGCACTTTCAAACTTTTCACAGTGTTTCCCCCTGCCGCTGGATGAATCAAATAAGACGGTAAAATTTCCTTGTATATTTGCTTTATTATCAAGATATTTTTGGTAAAACGGCATATCTGACGCTTTATCCTGCTGAATAATTACTTCTGAAATGTCAGGCGGAACAGAGAGGTTCCAATGAAGATTTTTCCCGCAACCGTTAAGTTGAACACGCTGGAACATAGAAAGATAATCTGCCATAAATGCTTGCAATTCACTCCAATCCCCCGTATGTATAAGCCTTCTTTTGAACCCTCCGCACACATGTAGGCTAAGCGACAACTCCGTATCCAAATATTTGCTCAATAAAGATATGATATCAGATTGCTCGCTTTTATCATGCAGAACTAGTCCGAACTCCACCTTTAGATAGTCTTGTGCCAATTTTTTTAGCTGCGTTACATCAGTTTCATTATCTATTCCTGTGAAGGTAATTTTGCGTAGCTTTATTGGCGTATTATTGAATAAATTTATTGTTTTGTCTTTCATGTTCATCCCTCCGATACTACGATGGTAGTTTCTCAGCTTAAATCTCAAACCAGAATATTCAGCCACTCATCTGGTTCACAGGTAAGAATATCCGAATCTGATTTTTAAAAAACAAGGTGTGTTTCGTTTCCTCGCCCTTCCATTCCCAATATTCCAGCACATATGGCGGTTTGTTCTCTATCAGCGGCAGAACATTTTTTGCTTGCGTAGTGTAAAAACCTGAAATAACTTGCCGGAATTATACAAACCGCCTTTTTCAAAACCTTGCATATTAAGAGTTTTCGCAAGTTCAAAGAGAATACGTTCTTCGCTAGGAAATTCAGCTACGGCTTTTCTGAGTAAAACGACAATTTCAGAATTTGGATTATTTTGGTTTCTTTTTTCAAAAACTTCAGACAGTATATCGTTTATCCTCTTTTTTCTGTCAAAATCGTCATAACCAAACAGTACATCAATTGAAACACCGAATAAAGCTGCTATGCTCGGAATTATTTCTATATCGGGATAACCACCATTCGCTTCCCAACGTGAAACAGCTTGACTTGTAACGCCTAATCTTGACGCAATTTCTTTCTGTATGTGTCCGTCACGCTTGCGTAATTCTTTTATTTTATCGCTTATTTTATTTGCATAATAATTAACTACTTATTTTATTAATTTTCATAGAATTTTTTCATCGGTGTAGTTATATTATACAAAAAAATGGAGCTATTTCAATAATCAATTTGTTGTTTCATATCCAATCGATACTTGTATTTTTAAATTTGTATTTTTTTAACGTATAAAATATAAATTCGTACCCATATATCTATTCTATCAAATCACCGCAAAAAATAAAAGTATTCTACTCTAATAAAAGACAAATGCGAACGCCTTACCGACAAAAATCGGTTTGGGTTCGCATTTACCAAAAATTGGCGGAGAGAGAGGGATTCGAACCCTCGGTCGGGATTAACCGAACACACGATTTCCAGTCGTGCGCCTTAGACCAGCTCAGCCATCTCTCCGGATGTATGTTTTGCTCAACGCTAAGCA
>JAVBPA010000114.1:0-8796 GCA_031549925.1 Eubacteriales bacterium | reverse complement strand
ATTCAACAAGGTGAAGTTCTTTGTATTGATGAAAATCACAGTCCCAAAGGCTGATAGTGTTCTGTTTTGGTGGAATACAATAAGAAACATTGTTACCCTCAATGAACTCGCGAACCTCGTTTGTGCCGTAAGCCTTGTCACCCATGACGATACTGCCCTCAAAGTCAACGGTAGACAATAACTCTACTCCAACTTTGCAGTCTGATATATTTCCGCCAGTCAACATAAGTGATACAGGATTGCCCAACCCGTCAACTATTGCATGGATTTTGGTGTTCTTTCCCCCTCGGCTCACTCCGATATGCTGGCTGTTTTCAGCCCCTTTTTTGCACCAGCCGCGTGCTGATGCACCTTAACGCTACTGCTGTCTATGCTCAAGTCCTGCATATCTGCATCTACGCACAGTTCTGCCATGATTTTCTCAAATATACCGCTCTCGCAGCACAGTTTGAAAAATTCATACACCGTATTCCATGACCCGTATCTCTCCGGCATATCTCTCCACGGTGCGCCGCTTTTCGCTAGCCACAGCATCCCATTCAGCTTCGTTCTCCTTGGCTTCGGTGGTCTCCCTTTTTTCCCTGTCGGTTCATCTTTTGGCAACAGGTGTTCTATCCGGCTGTATTCCTCATCGCTTATTTCATATCTTCTTTTGATTTCTTTCATTTTCATCACCCTATGCCATTTTAACACTTTTTTATTAACTTTTTGTGCATCTTTTATTTTTCAAACACGCTGTAATAGACATCTATCAGAACATTAGTTTTCATGTTTCGGTACCAAACAACCATATGAATTTATTTACATCGTTTATGTATAAGCTTTGATCAGAAGTTCTTTGCATCTAATCAATCAGATTAAAAATCAAAGACCATTTTTAGGGCGGTATTTTACCAACATAAACATTAATTTGTATATACAATATCCGATTAAAACACCGCTACTGTTATATATAAAATCGTTGATATCTAATATTCCTCTATGAGTAATAAACTGTATTATTTCAATTATAAACGACATTAATATACCGCTCAAAACAACTAAATTGCGTTTGTTCGTAAATAATACGGGAGAAATAGTGCCATATGGAATAAACAATATCACGTTTAAAACAATATATTGAATGTTCCCATATGTATGATGTTTTAATATTTTATATATGTCATTAAATGGAATAAAATTACAACCAACAACTTCATTTCGCTTAAAAATCAAAGTTAAATTTAATATAGCAATGAGATAACACGTAAAAAGTACCATGAGCGTATATTTGAACGAACATCTCTTATCAGTTTTAATAATATATCTACTGATAACATATGTTGCTATACTTAATATTATTGTTATAATAATCATGATTATCAATATAGTTAAATTTGTCATGACTTCTTAGCTCCATTCATATATTATTAAAATATAAATATTATAGCAAATTTTTTCTTCATGTTTGACCTCCAAATTTTCTAACATTTGTTTGTGATTAATACACCATAAATAGATATGAATTTATTTTAAATTTTGAGAAACCAAATTGGATTATCCCCTTTCATACATCTTCGAAAAACAAGAACCGCGGTGATCCCGCTTTCCTAATATTTATTTTATATACTTTTATGTAAACGCTCTCGTCAGAGCTTATACATATTTTTCGCTTTTATTTTATCTTTCATATAATGGACTTTTATTACGCTCATCAGCGTGGCTTTGCTGGAGCCGTTTGACCCGAGAAGCACGTATATACCGGACTCGGATTCTGTGGCAAAACCGATCAGAGCTTTAGTCTAACCGTACGATTTAGATATGTTGTTTGTTTTCATTTCTACAATAATTTTCTTCTTAATCCAACGATGTATAACCGAATAAAAATTTTTTACAAGAAAGAGCAGTAAGAACAGAGGCAACCGCTGCCCAAAAAACGAATGAAACCGTCAAAAAGACAAAATCACCGCCGATGAACGTTTCAACCGATTTCATATATGCCGGAGTCGCTCTCATCAGAGTTGTATAATCTATGTATGCAAATGTATCCAGTCCTGCCAACAACAGCATATACGGCAAAAAAGCTGTCATCGAAACTGCAGCCATCACAATAAAATCTCTGCGTATGAGCTGCGACAGCGTACATGCGATCATAGTGAATAATAAAAATGATATTAATTTTAATAAATGATAAAAAATAAAATATTGTAAAACCGTAATTCCGCTGTGTACAGCCGAAAATCGTTCAATCGATATCAGCGGTGCTTTCCATGCCGGCATATAATAATTTTTGAACAGGAAAATACAATCAATTCCGCAAAAAATCAATATAAAAACGGCAGATATCGTAATCGCAGAGGCGTATTTACATAAAAATGTTTTTTTGCGTCCGTTTTTGGCGGTACGCAAGATTTTGACAAATCCGTCTTCGGATGAATGCGATTTATATTCGCGGCTGAACGAAAGCGCACTTATCAAAAGCAGAGCTGCGAAAAGCGTTATATCAACACTGTTGTCAAACAGCAGCTTCCAGCCGGTATCATAGAAAAACTGTACTTCAATTCCGGTTTCCGCTTTTGTGCTTTCCAAATATTTTACATGCCGCCCGACATTTCTCAGCGGCTCCGAGCGCAGAATAGCATAATTATATTTTTCATGGTATGAGATGTAATCGTCTACGCTAACCTGTCCTGCAGCAAACAAATTTTCATAATAAGAGAGCTGTTCGAGTATGCCGTATATATACTCTTCTTCTTTTGCTATATAGGCATATTTATCATCGGTCAAAACGCCTTCTATTTCCTTTGAATAAGTTTTATACGTCATATCGTCGTACATATTATTCTCTGCAAAATATGATGATGAAAGCAATATTTTTATGACCACCAAAACAAACAGCGGGAAACAAACCAGAGATAAAGTTTTATATATTTCGTGACAAAAAATCGAAATTGACGGACGGTATTTTAAAGACTTGGGAAAAGCTGAACTTAATTTATCAAATATAATTTTTAAAACTGACGCACTGGCTCTGCTTCCGCGAAGTCTTTTTTGTATCGCAAGCAATCCGCATACCGTTAATATGATAACCGACAATATATATACAAATATCAGAACAGTTTCAAGCGGCAGAGCGTTTCCGAATATATTCGCACCTCTGAATCTGTAATACAGCGGCGACACGTTTGAAACCGATATGTAATCAAACGCGGAAATGAAAAGCGACCTGCCGAACAGATCTGTTTTATAAAGCAAATAAAAAGCCAGGTATAAAGCTCCGCCGGAAAAGAAAGACAGCGCGTACCGGTCAGCTATTATAGAAATTACAGATATAAGTAAACCGAAAACCGCGCAGGAAACTGCTCTCAAAAATAAATTTACACATAAAAACTGTCCGATTGTATGCATCCTCGGATAAAGTATAAATTCGCGGATTGCCTGAACAGGAACAGCAAAGCTTGAATAGCCGAAAAAGACCGCATATACCGCAAAAGAACACAATGTAAAAATAAACGAAATCGCAATAGAAACAAGAAAAGCAGCAGTAAATTTCGCCCGCACGACCGAACTTCTGCCTTTTGCCGTTGTGTAAAGTATCTGCGAAAATCCGCTTGCGCGTTCGCGTATGAATATATCGCTGACTAAAATTATGATGATTATGCTGACAAATATATTCGCCGAAGTATCTCCGAAAAATTCTCCCCATCCGGTCACGGCGGTTTCGGGAAGAACAACATTATTCTTTATGCTATAATAAACTTCAGCTGATTTTTTTTGATAAGCGATTTCGTACAGCTGCGCATTTTTCATTTCCAGAATTGATATATTTGCTTCCGCACGGTCTGTCACATTCTGAGCCGCAAGATATAAATCAACGTTAGTCACGATATCCGGCGGGTTATTATCGTTTGTTAAACTTCCGGCACGGTAATATCCGACGCATATATTTATGCAGAGAAGCAATAAAAGAACCACGCGTATATATTTTTGGCTGATCAGCTTTATTATTTCATACCGCAGATAAACCATTCGCTGCATCTCCTTTTTATCTGAAAGGATCTTCAAAACCGGCAATCCTCTGCCATTTATTGGTGCGTATATTTAATCTGTATGAAGCAAAACCTACTGAATAATCGTTATATATTTCTGTAACATCTGCATATAAATAATTTCCGGTAGCGTATAAATAATTTCCGCCAACCATACTTCCTGTGCATTCATCATATATATTTTCAAATGCATTAAGCAGTTTTTTATTATTCAAATCATTAATCGGAACAGTATATATTTTGTTTCCGGTTCTGTTAACCGAAACTGCCATTTCACCGTTTTCCATATATTCAGGTCCGGGTTGAGGATCATAAAACTGCATATACATTATATCGTCCGATAGTGTAAAACAAAAAACACCGGGAATTTTTTCCGTGACAACTTCCGTTTCCAAATCGTAAACACACAAATAATTTTGTTCATTTTCTTTGGTAACATAATACAGCTTGCTGTTATAAACCTCATATGACGATTGAATAAAACAATCCGGATTTCTGTCGCTTGCCAGCAGTTTTATATTATCCATATTATCGTCGCTTTCGTATATGTTGCAGCTGGCATCCATTAAATAAATTTTGCCGTCATATGAATATCTCATTGCCAAATCGATCAGCTCAGGTTCAAGCACCATAGCGGTATCTGTGACAAGATCGATTTTCACATATAATCCTCCCGCTATCCCAACATACAGGTACCGCCCCATTTGAGACAGAGATATCAGATATATATTGAATACAGCATATTCATCTGTTGTCATTGTGAGGAGCGAATATCTGAACACCGTTGTTGCTTTCAAAAAGTATATATATTCGTCGGTTGGAATGGGGTGACTAATAAGTCCGAATGATACAATGCATGTTTCTGGTTTTGAATGGTCGCAGACAGGGTCGCGGCAAAGGCTGAATATTTCATCGTTTTTATCTTCTGTATAAACCGCAGTATTAGCCGTATATACTACTTTATCAGGCATTATTGTCAGGTAATGTAAAGGTGAATAACTGTTATAATCATATTCGCCGTAATATATGGTATCATTGGGAAGTTCGTCAGCAAATTCGATTATACCTCTCTTATATGTAAAATCCGCACCGTCGTCTCCTTTTATTTTTCCGATAATTACATTCTTTTCACCGCAGGCCGGAAAAATTGAAATAATTATAATTAAAACTAATATTATTACGGTTTTCCGTTTCATGTATTTCCTCCTTTGTTTACACGGGGCAAAATGATATTGCATTTTACCCCGTGCGGTATTCAAACTAACAAGTTATGATATTATATCACCAATACCATGGTATACCTGTATCTGGTTCTGATGGTGAACCGGGTGGAATTGTGCCACTCGATGTAAGATTACAAATAATCCAAATTCCGTCTAAAGTAGAACTCGCATATGCAGTTGAAATATATGCATATGCAATTGATGGATTATATCCGAAATCTGTTTTAATTACCGTTCCACCTGCTGATTTTGATTCCAGTTTACAATATGCTGTTGCATAATTACCGGAAGAACGTGTACATGATGAATATGCACCGGGTTCAGAAACCGTTCCGAAGTCAAATGTTCCGGAACCTACCTGTGTTGTTCCGCTTTTTATTGTATATGATCTTTCACCAATATATGCCTCCGAATAACTCCTTGCGGAAATTCCCAGTGTAAATATTGATAAAATCATAATTACGGAAAGCATAATAGATATAAACTTTTTCATTTTAATTTATACTTTCTGCCGTTTAGACGGCTGTCGTTTTTCATATGAACAATCAAATACCGAGCATGCTCCAAATATCCAACCGTTGTCGCATCCGAACATATGCTCCTTTTCATTCGGGCATCTTTAATATCTCGCCCATTGGATTATCCCCTTTCATACATCTTCGAAAAACAAGAACCGCGGTGATCCCGCTTTCCGAAAACTTATTTGATATACTTTTATGTAAACGCTCTCGTCAGAGCTTATACATATTTTTCGCTGTTATTTTGTCCTTCATGTATATAATGCCATTTTAGAATATGATTGTTACATGTTTTTATAAATTTTTTAACTTTTTTATTTTATTTTTTTATATTTTACATTATTATACATAAAAATAATAATATTAACAAAAAAAGCCATTCATTAGAACGACTTCTTTCGAGTAATAAAATATATTTAGATATTTTCAATCTTCGGGGCAGCAGTATACATGTACGGAAGAAAATAATTCTGAATTATAATAATTGCAATTACTACATGTAGTTACTTCATAAGCATCAAGTTTACAACGGGGTGCATAAAAATGCGCTTTATGGGTAGTTAGATTTACCTTATCATAAATATAATCGTGTCCCAGAAGCCAGCACCATGACCGCGTCTGTATAAACAGCACATCATATACCAGTGAATCAGCTATTGCCTTGCGGTAATTTACATCTAATAAAGTATCTTGTTCAAATGTTACCGTTACATCCTTATCGGTATAATAATATTCATAACCATTTTTTACATTGTCACTTGCAAAAATATTCACGCATAAAAGGCAAAACAAAAGCGTTATGATAAAAGTTTTTAATAATTTTTTCACGTCAGGAGCTCCTTTTACTTTTTTATGATAAACTATTTAATATTTCCAATAATAAATTGTAATCATTGCTTGTGATATAGTATACATTTCCATCTTTTAATGCGGAAGCCGTGTATGTATTTTCTTCAGATAATATATAAAAGACAGTTTTGTTAACTTCGTATTTTGTTGAAATGATGCTCGGGTTAAAAATTGTTTCAGAATTTATTTCTATTACCATGGAAATTTTTTCATTATTAAATTTAAAATAAATAAAACTGCCATTTCCTAAATCGTTTTTAATTACACTTTCTATTAGTATACCATCAGGAAGTTTATGCGGCATTAAAATATCCAGATTTTCAGCGGAAATAAAATCATCTAAAGCTGCATATTTTTGGTTTTTACCCATGTATTTGTAAGTTATGTTTCCATCGCTTATCTCACTGCCAACCGGCAGATTTATCACCGAAATAATCCATTCTCTAAAAGATGGATTCATAGCATATGCTGTTACACAGATGCCTAGTAATAATGTAACCGTTGTAATGCAAGCCGCGAGTATGCGTATATTGAAACGCTTTCGGATTTTTATTTTACCCGCTTTTGACTTTAGCCTTTCCAACTGTACGGATAGTTCCTCATCTGAAAATGAAGTTGTATCGCCGCTTAGTTCGGCGATAAATTTTTCGCACTCGTTTATGAGCGTTATATCTATTTCATTTTCCGGTTTCTCCAATTCACGTTCTACACATGCGTTTAACCATTTTATCAACGCATTACGTTCTTCAGTCAAATCCCACCGCTTCCTTCATCCAAAATTTTATATGCATGAGACCACCTCCTCATACATACAATGCCATTTACGAAGTCTATTGTTATATATTTTATAAAAAAATAAAAAGTTTACAATTAACAAAAAAATAAAATAATACAGCCAAGCAATATAAGTTTTTCAACTATCGACCGCAGTTTTGTTCGCATTCGCATTATCCGGACTCTCAAAGTGTTTTCGGTGATACCTAATTTTTTTGAAATTATTTCATACGGCAATTCTTCAATAACAATATATCGGAACAATTCGTAATCTCTTTCGCTTAAATGCTTTTTTATTTCATCAATGTAGTTTTCGTATTGTTTTCGTTCCTCAAAATCTATAAATCCATGTTCGCATTCGATCATGTCTTCTTTAAAATAGGTTTCATGTTTTTGGCGATAACCTTTATTACGTAAAAATCGTTTTACCGTTAAATTCGCCGTTCGAAACAGCCAAATACGATATTGGTTTATCGTCATTTGTGACAGTAAGCCCCATTTCAAATACAAAGTTAAAAATACTTCGCTTGTTATATCCTGTGCTGATTCACGGTCATTTATTTTTCTCGCGCAAAACCGAAAGATTTCGGAATAAGTTTCTTTATACAAATCATCGTATAAAATTTTATTATTCTGCATTTCCATTCCTCGGATTTTTATTTCGCAATATGTGTTCGTAAAATAGGATTCTCGCTATTCATTTTTTTATCTTTATATGCATTATTATAATATATTTTTCGTGTTAATACAAGTATTATTTTACCGAAATAATGCTAATTATTATATTTAACGATAGATAGTGCAATAAATAACAATATATTGTTTACTTATAAATTAACAAGTATATATTTTTTTGATAGAATTCTTGTTTCTAAAATAGACATCTAGTAAAATTAAAAGTCGATTTCGAAATTACAAATTCCAGCAATGAGATTAAATCTAAGCCCGAATCTTTTTCTACGGTTGACTTTTTATCAACAACAACTTGAGTTTTCATTGTATGCCGCTTTTTATTGCCTGAGTACCAAAACTTTTGTCCCTTTTTGGAAGTTCAACAGGTGTTTCTGTCGCATCTATCAAAATAATCTCGTATTCCATATCGCTTTTCAACAAGGCTTTTCAACCGGGTAGGGAAAATGTTCCGTCTTTTATGAGAGTATTTTCAACCCATTTTATCATACGATACATGTTGCTTTTACTTGCACCAATTTATTTAATTCTGATAGATGTCTATTAAATAAAAATAAAAAGCGCAGCTAATAATATTAACTACGCAATTGATTTTATAATATTCATTATATAAATGATATTTTAATATCCTTAAGAATATTTTTATCTTCTCATAAAAATTTCTGTTTTTTGTTCGGCTGTTGTTTTTGTATTAATTAAGTCGAACAGCTTCTT
>JAVBPA010000119.1:0-35653 GCA_031549925.1 Eubacteriales bacterium | reverse complement strand
AAATACAGAATACTAAAACGTAAAACCGGATATAAAAACTCCGGTTTTATCATTTAAAAGAAGAGAAAATTTATGGATGAAATAATAATTGATAAAGAAGATAATATAAAGCAAGAAAGAAAAGAACATTTCGGAACGCTGGGGGAAAGGACTTTACACGCCGCTTTAAAAAAATATTACGAACCGAATGAAAATAATCATGAAAAACGTTTTATGGGTTGTATTGTAGATATATTAAATGATAACGGGGTAACAGAAATTCAAACCGGTAATTTTCATTTTTTAAAGAAAAAGCTTGATAAACTGCTTGATGTGACAAATGTACATATTATTTACCCTGCCGCAAGAACAAAATGGCTTATATGGGTAAATCCCGAAACCGGAGAAACAACTAAAAGACGCCGTTCACCTAAAA
Source organism: Eubacteriales bacterium (assembly GCA_031549925.1). Classification (GTDB taxonomy): domain Bacteria; phylum Bacillota; class Clostridia; order Oscillospirales; family CAG-272; genus JAVBPA01. The sequence goes on along the minus strand of JAVBPA010000119.1, from coordinate 35,238 downwards.
CAGGAAGCCCTTATTCTATTTTCAGCGAACTTTTTTGGATTAAAGATTATTTAAAACATCCGAATTTTAACATAAGCGTCATTATGGTTGATATTGACGAATATAAAAAGCTTGACGGCTGGAGCAGAGATAAAAAACACGGGTCAACCCGCGTTGAAAGAATACCCGTATTTATCGGAGACGAAATAAAAGCGGGAGGTATTATCGGATACAAGAATTTTATACCTGATATGGAGAAAGAATTTTATAATACGAAAATTTTTGCCAAAGCAGCTTCCATATCAAAACATGACGCGCAGTCAGCTTTAAATTTATTATATAATATCGGCGAAGTAACAAGATGCGGACGTGACAAAAACGGTTATATCTATAAAAATTCATAATATTTTATGTTGAAAAATCACAATTTTTATGTTACAATTTTATATCATTGCTATAAAAATTAAAACACGGAAGGATTATTAAATGAACGAAAATTACCGTTTAGGTATAAATTTAGGATTTGCGATTAACAAATATATCGAACCCAGCGAATGGAGCAGGATTGTCAGCGAAGATTTGGATTTACATTACGTGCAAATGGTCGCAGATTTATTAAATCCGTTTTGGCCTGATGATTTTATTAAAAAGCAGATTAAAGAAATTAACGAATATACCAAATATTACGGAATAAAAATAGAGAGTCTTTTTACATCCGCGATGACAAGAGTTAACCATCTTATGAACCCAGAAGAGGAAGCAAGAAAAATATGGTACGATTGGTTTGTCCGTTTTCTTGAAATTGGTTCATGCTTTGAAGCAAAAAATTTGGGAAGTCATTTCGGTATACTGACATTCGCTGATTATAACAATGTATCAAGACGGGAATATATTATAGAAGAAGCTGTTCTCGCCTGGCAAAAACTGACCTTCCGTGCGCGTGAATTGGGCTATGAAAGCATGATATTTGAACCTATGAGCGTTCCGCGTGAAATGGGTAACACTGTCGGTGAAACAAAAGAATTGCTTTCACGTGTCAACTCAAATTGCGGAGTTCCGATGCGTGTTTGCCTTGATGTCGGGCACGCGCCGCACCCGGACGAACGCGATCCTTATCCGTGGATACTCGAATTAGGCAGCGTTTCACCTGTAATACATTTACAGCAAACTGTACTCAATAAAAGCAATCATTCACCTTTTATAGATGCTACAAACCGCGATGGTATTATACAACCCGAAAAAATTATGGATCATGTACGCAGAAGCGGATGCACCGATGCCTTTTTTGCTTTTGAAATTTCACACCGCGAACATTATGATACAGATTTCAGAATCATTTCCGATCTCCGTGAAAGCGCGGATTTTTGGCGTCCTTTTTTTACTAACTATTAAAAACTTATAAAAATTTTATATTTATAAATAATATATAATTCATTTAAATAGGAGAACCATATAAATTGAAAGCATGTGTATTAAAAGGTATAGGCGATTTGCAATATGTTACAATTGATACGCCTGTTCCCCAAAAAGATGAAGCTCTGATAAAAATAAAAGCTGCCGGTATATGCGGAAGCGATATAGGAAGAGTTTATAAAACGGGAACATACCATTTTCCGACAATTCCCGGACACGAATTTTCAGGTGAAGTTGTTGACGCAAACGGATGCGAAAATATAAAAAACGGCATGAGAGCGGCTGTTTTTCCTATGCTTCCCTGCTTCTCCTGCTCCGCTTGCTCAATCGGCGAATATGCGCAGTGTCAGAATTACGATTATTACGGATCGCGCCGTGACGGCGGTTTTGCGGAATATATTGCGGTAAAAAAATGGAATTTAATAGAAATTCCCGAAAACATATCATATGAGGAAGCGGCTATGTGCGAACCCGCTGCGGTAGCTGTTCACGCAGTATCGCAGGCGAATGTCAAGCTTGGAGATACTGCCGCTGTTTTCGGTGCGGGAACAATCGGAGTTATACTTTTAAAATTACTCCGCCGTATGGGAGCTGAAAAAATTATCGCCGTTGATATCGATAAAGCAAAGCTTGATTTCGCAAAATCACTTGGATTTGAATATTGTATTGACAGTACTTCATGTGATGTTGAAGCGGAAATAAAAAAAATAACGGAAGGCCGCGGAATCAATGTTACAATAGAAGGAACCGGAGTTTCGGAAGCACTTTCTCAATGCCTTGAATCGGCAGCGCCTTTCGGAAGCGTCGTGCTGATGGGAAATCCTTACGGAGATATAAATTTACCGCAAAAAAAATATTGGAACATACTCCGCAAACAATTAAAGCTTTTCGGTACCTGGAACAGCGGATATAATATATTTAAAAACGATTGGCGTACGGCTTTGAATTTAATGCCCTATCTGGAGCTTGATAAACTGATAACGCATAAATATCCTCTTTCGGATTACAGCGAAGCCTTCGGCGTTATGAAATCAAGAGATATTTTTAAACAAAAAGTAATGTTTTTACCGTAAAAAATAAATACATAGAATGGATATATAAATATAAATGAAAGCAGCAATATTAAAAGGAATCGACAATATGATTGTCGGTGAATGTGAAAAACCAGTATGCGACGGAGATTCGATGCTTGTCAGAGTACGCGCTTGCGCGGTTTGCGGAAGCGATATAAGAATATTTCATTCAGGAAATTCCAGAGTTGAATATCCGGCTATTATAGGTCACGAAATGTCTGGGGAAGTCGCCGAAATAGGCGAAAGAGTAAGAGGATACAAAATCGGAGACAGAATAGCTATAGGAGCAGATGTTCCCTGCGGTGAATGTGAAACCTGCCGTGCCGGATACGGTAACAACTGCCAGATAAATTATGCTATGGGATATCAGTTTTCAGGAGGGTTCGCCGAATATGTTTTACTGAACCGCACTGTTATGCTGTATGGCCCGATAAAAAAGCTCGGTGATAAAATATCATATCCCGAAGCCGCGCTTGCGGAACCTCTCGGCTGCGTTATAAACGCGTTATCGCTGACTCCAGTAAAGCTCGGCGAAACAGCGGTTGTAATCGGAGCAGGCCCTATAGGTATGATGCTTTGCGAAGTTTTAAAAGCTATGGGAGCTGCCTGTGTTATATTGATAAACAGATCAAAACCCAGACTTGAAATGGCAAAAGAAAAAAACATCGCCGATTTATATTGCTGTTCCGGAGACGAGGACAGTATAAAATTTGTACTTGATAATACTAAAGGAACGGGAGCGGATGTTATATTTACGGCAAATTCTTCTTCCGATACACAAAAAGACGCGCTTGTTATGGCAAAAAACAGAGGTAAGGTTAACTTTTTCGGAGGACTTCCGAGAAATAACAGTCTTGTAACTTTAGATACAAATATTATACACTACAAAGAACTCATAGTATCGGGCGCTCACGGAGCTACACCTAAATGCCATGCCGAAGCGGTTTCCATGATTGAATCCGGACGCATTGATGTGAAAAAATTTATCACTCATAAATTCCCGCTAGATAAAATAAATGAAGCTTTTAAAGCGGCTGAAGAACACGGCGGACTTCGTGTGGTGGTCGAACCATGAAAAAGTTAATACGTCCGCAAAACGGGCAGATATCCGCTTCTCTTATGTGTGCAAACTTTTTCGAACTCGGCAAAGATATAAAAGCAATGGAAAATCTTTGTATAGAATATTTGCATATAGATATAATGGACGGTACCTTTGTTCCGAACTATACTCTTGGAACCGATATTATAAAGCAATTAAAAAAGGAAACCTCAATACCTGTTGACACACATCTTATGATATGCGAACCCGAAAGAAAATTAAATTATTTTTCATTCGGAGAAGGTGATATTGTAAGTTTCCATGTTGAAGCCACAAATCATATACAACGCACAATAGCTCATATAAGAGAAACCGGAGCGATACCGATGCCTGCGTTAAATCCCGCAACACCGCTTTGTATGCTCGACTATATAATAGAAGAAATTGATGCTGTTTTGATTATGACCGTTAATCCGGGTTACGCCGGACAAGCGTTAATAGAAGCCACAATCGGGAAAATAGCCCGGTTAAGAGAAATTTCTCCCGATCTTACGATTGAAGTTGACGGCAATGTCAATATCGAAAACGCAATGAAAATGCGTAAAGCAGGAGCCGATATTTTTGTTGCGGGTTCTTCAGGGATGTTTATCCGCGGAAAAAGTTTATCCGAAACAGTTCCCTCTTTAAGAGAAGCAATTATATAAAAAATTATTAAGTAACGCAAATTCTACTAAAATAATAAATATGGATATCCGCTTAACAATATATATAACATAAAACTTTTATTATAAATTTATGAAATCGTTTTTCATTTTTAGAATGTATTTATATATTGAAATTTAGATTTACAGAGGTATTAAAATGCACAAGTATGAACAAGCGTTAAGGATTATGTCAGAACGATTCGGTAAAGACAGCCTTATCGCAATAGCGACGACAGACGGTGAAAAAATATACAACCGAATGGTTGACGCTTATTACGAAAACGGAGTATTTTACATTGTAACATACGCTTTATCAAATAAAATGAAACAAATTGCAAATAATACAGAAGTTGCGGTTTGTGCTGTTGAATGGTTTTCGGGACGCGGTACAGGAGAAAACTTCGGTTGGGTTTTAGAACCTGAGAATGCTGAAATCAGACTTAAACTGCGGAAAACTTTTTCAGAATGGTATGATCAAGCAAACAATGAGCAGGATAGAAATTGCTGTATTCTTGCAATTCGTTTAACAGAGGGTATTCTGATACAGGATCATCATGCTTTGCGTTATCAAATTAATTTTGTTAATAAAACGGCTGCGGTCAGCGAAAACTTTGGTGAATTCAAATAAAAATATCTTTTCGGGGTTTTCAAACATTTAAATTTTCAGATTAATAGATTCAATGATTTCTGATGTGTTTTTTGAAGTTTTGAAATTCCATATTATATTACAGTTTTCCAAGCTGCCAAACAAAATATTAATTTAAAAATATCGGGTTTGTCCATGCGAGACGGCCCGATAAATCTTTTATCGATACTCTTATGTATTTATATTTACCGCCTAAATTTATTTTCGCACTTGTTTTGTCACCGTTTTCAGAATATACCATTTTTGTAGGATGGCAATCACTTATAAATTTTATCATGCAGCAAGGAGAACATTCAACATAAGCGATTTCGTCCTCCACATAAAAATCGTATATTTCCGGTCCGCATGAAGAATAAAACGCACCGTTTTTTAATGATTCCAAAATAGAATCAACATTTTTTTCAGCGTTTACTTCTACCCAGCCTTTACAGTGGTGTTTCATTGCATGACCGTCGTCTGTAGCAACACCCCATATTTTTTGTCCCTGTCCCAAAAGTTCATCCCAATAAGCGGCGTCATTATCCATATCATGTTCAATAGCGCATCCGGAATTCCATATTTCCATAGCGAAATTACCCTGTAATTTTTCAAAATAACGTGAGGGTGTTGAACTCCAAACCGGATGACAATATATTGTCATATTATTATTGCCATGAAGCCAGTCGAGATATTTTTGATATTCCTCCTGATTTTTACCCGAACCGCTTTCAAAACGCTGATCATTTTCAAACCCGTTTCCGTTTTCTTTTTCAGGGCCTATACAAACACTATGAAAACAACGGAAACCCTGATCATGATAAAATGTATCTTCAAATTCCATACCGGGAATAATAATCATATCTGTTTCGGGAGCATAATTATTATAATTATATATCCGGTGATCGGTTAAAGCCATAAAAGAATAACCGTTATTAGCATGGAGCTTGATAACTTCTTCCGGCGAACCCGCTCCGTCTGACCTGGTCGTATGGCAATGCAGCGCTCCGCGTAAAAATTCCTTTTTATTTTCAAAAGCACTTTGTCTTATTATCATTGTATATCTCCTTTATTTATTTTTTTGATAAATTATAATATATTAATTATCTGTTGTCAAATATAATTACCCTATATCAAAATATTTTATATAATAATTTTTAAAGAATTATTTGTAAAAATGAAAAAAGAATTATCTTAATTGTATAATTTCGATAACTCCTTTGTTTTATTAAATTTTAATGAGAAGAAAATAATAATTGTTATCCATCATTAAATCATATTATACATACAAGATAATTTTTTAATTTTTTATTACGCAAGGAATTCAAAATATCCGGAATTATTTTATTTATCATTTTGGTATTGTAAAGCGCGTTTCCGCCTATCATTTTCAAAGCGATTCCCATTAATACATTAGTACATTCTTCCGTGTTCAAAGACCCCAGCAGAGTTTGAGCCACATCACATTCGTCTTCTGTCAGCATTAAACTTCCGGGTTCTTTTCTTAAATAATCATTGAAAAGAGCGTTTGCAAAAACAATTGTATAAATATTTATTCTCGGTTCGCTATACGGATATTTATGTTTGTCGCAAAATTCTATGTATAGTTTTCCTATTTCATCCTGGTCATATTCACGGCAAAAGCTGTTTTCCGCGTACAAGTTTAACATATAACCGCGCAGATAATGTATTCCTCTTAATGTATTTATCTGCATGGCAAGCGGATATTCGATTTCATTGCTTATTTTATGCGATGAAAATTTATAATTATAGTTTTTAAGAGCTTGAATTAACGAATGGTTTATTGTTTCGTTATAATATACATTAGGTATATTTATTCTTGTTCTTTTTATTTTTACCAAAATCCCGGTTGACTCGCAAATATACAATTTTAAACGCTGAATACCTTCGTAATATAAATCGATTACAGATCTCGATGTTAGCTGCGATACAGCTTCATCAATGCTGTTTTTTCCGATTAAATATGTATCAATATTGAAAAGCATCGACATCATTAAATCATTGGCTGTTTCTGTCATAATCGAAGTGCTTTCGCCTTCTGTCCATATATTAATCAATTCTCCCAGCGCATCCATAATACCGGTTTTAATATCGTTGTAATCTTCCGGTTTTATTAAATTGAGCCTGTTTAATTCAGCTAAAATTGATCTTGTGTAGTCGTTGTATTTTATGTTATTTGAATCAAGCTTAATTTGTTTATATGATAATATACTATTTATCATCTTTTATATCCCATACATAATCGTTTTCAGATGAATCTTCCGGATTATCTCCGCTGTCATCACCGCAGCCGTTTTTATATTCAAATGGTAATTCATCATAATTATTATTATAACGAAATTCATTGCTCTGCATTAATTCGATAGAACCTTTGTATTCATTATCGAATTTATTTCGCATTAATTCGATTAATTTTACATCGCTTATTCTGTCATGTGTTTCAGTTTTATAATAGTAAAACAATTCCAGTAAATCATTAATCGTTTCGGCATAATTATTATTGTCTATGTAAGGTGATTCAGAAAAATTATTGATTATTTTTTCAACTGCTCCCAGACCTATTTCAATCCGGCTGTTATCACGAAGCGAATTATTTCTTGTTTCAATTAACATCTGCGCTTGTTCCGGAGTCAAAGTCAAACCGTATTTTGATGAATAGTCGTTTGTATCAATTAATTGCCGTATATATTCATCATTATTTATAACTTGCAATGATTTTAAATCCGATATGCTTATTATATTAGATGACATATTACTCCCTCCTCAGAGATATCCCTAAAAAAAGGTATTGACAAAACGGTTTATATATGATAGTATAACAGAGTACAATATTATAGGACAAATATGCATTAGTATATCATTTTATTGCGTGATTGTCAATATTGAATTATTTCCTAATTATTTTATAACATTACTACCGTAATTGTAATTTAACACAAGAATGTAATTTAATATATCCGGCGAGAACATGTTTTGTCAAATTCACGAGTCACAGAGAGCGGAGGAAGCTGAAAATCCGTACCGTGTATGATATAAATACCGCCTTGACCGGAAAAACGTTTTATAAATTATTATAATAATCAAGTTAAAGCTCGGGTGGAACCGTGCGGAATTCTTTGTAATTTCACACCCCGGACACATCATTTTTGGTGTATCCGGGGAATTTTTATTTTTAGGAGTTATTATTTATTATCATGAAAAAAGTATACGACATTTTAAAAGAAAAAAACTTAATAAGCCGTTCTGTTATAGCAGCTCAGATTAACGGTGAAACAGTTGATTTGTCTGCCATGACGGATGAAAATTCAGAAATAAAACCGCTTACATTCGATGATCCGGAAGGAAAGCGTGTATTTTGGCATACAGCTTCGCATGTTTTGGCAGCGGCTGTTAAAAATTTATATCCCGAATCAAAATTGACAATAGGTCCTTCAATCGATAACGGATTTTATTACGATATTGACAGTGACACAACTTTTAACGCGGAAACATTACAGGCGATAGAAGATGAAATGGCAAAAATAATAAAAGAAGACATAAAAGAAGAAAAATTCCTTTTACCGCGCGATGAAGCTATAAAAATGATGGAAGAAAAAAATGAACCGTATAAAGTTTTGTTAATAGATCGTATTCCGGAGGGAGATGAAATTTCATTTTACAGCCAAGGAAATTTTATAGATTTATGCGCGGGACCTCATTTATATTCAACTGGTCTTATAAAAGCTTTCAAACTGTTGCAATGTACGGGAGCATATTGGGAAGGAAACGCAAAAAATAAAATGCTTCAACGTATTTACGGTATAGCTTTTACAAAAAAATCTGACCTTGACGATTATTTGAACAAAATTGAAGAAGCCAAACGCCGCGACCACAGAAAATTGGGACGCGAACTCGATTTATTTGACATTTACGACGAAGGTCCCGGTTTTCCGTTCTTTCTGCCCAAAGGAATGGTACTGCGTAATTTACTTGAAAATTATTGGCGTGAACAGCATAAAATACACGGATATCAGGAAATAAAAACACCCATTATGTTAAATCAGGAGTTATGGCATAGATCGGGACATTGGGATCATTATAAAGACAATATGTATTCAACTAAAATTGACGAAACGGATTTTTCACTAAAACCGATGAACTGTCCGGGCGGAATGCTGGCTTTTAAAAGAAAAATGCATTCATACAGAGATTTACCGCAAAGAGTAGCTGAATTAGGTCTTGTACACCGTCATGAATTATCAGGCGCGCTTCACGGACTTATGCGTGTACGCTGTTTTACACAGGATGATGCTCATATATTTATGACTCCCGACCAAATCGAAAGCGAAATATTCGGAGTTATGGATTTAATTGATAACTTTTATAATACATTCGGTTTTAGTTATAAAATAGAATTATCTACACGTCCGGAAAACAGTATGGGTAGTGATGAACAATGGGAAATTGCTACATCCGCTTTGAAAGCGGCTCTTGATAAAAATAATAAACCTTATATAATAAATGAGGGCGACGGAGCTTTCTACGGTCCGAAAATAGATTTCCATTTGGAAGACTGTATCGGACGCACATGGCAGTGCGGAACAATTCAGCTAGATTTCCAAATGCCTGAAAGGTTTGATTTATCATATATAGGTCAGGATAACGAAAAACACCGTCCTGTTATGATACACCGGGTTGTTTTCGGTTCTATCGAAAGATTTATCGGGATATTGACGGAACAATATGCGGGAGCTTTTCCGCTGTGGATATCTCCTGTACAAATGCGTATATTAAATATAGGAGAAAATAATATTTCCTATTGCAATGAACTCGAAGCAAAATTGACAGAAAACAGTTTCAGAGTTGAAACAGATTATAGAAACGAAAAAATAGGATATAAAATAAGAGAAGCGCAGCTGGCAAAAATTCCGTATATGCTTGTTATCGGAGATAAGGAAGAACAAAATAATCTGATAGCGGCTAGAGAAAGAGTTACAGGAAAAACTGAAACTATGGATATTAATTCTTTCATCGAAAAATGCAGAGAAGAAGTTAATACTAAAAAAATATAAAAATTATTATATAATTAATTATTATGTTATAAATATCATAAAATTATAAAAGGGAGGTTTTTTTATTAATTTTATCGGAGGACCTTTAAAATCAAAATTTATAGCATTTTTGTTATGTTTGTTTTTAGGTGTTTTAGGAATTCATCGTATATATGTAGGTAAAATCGGAACCGGAATAATATATATGTTTACCGGAGGATTATTCGGAATAGGTTGGATTATAGATTTAGTTGTGATAATTTTCGGAGGATTCCGCGATAAATTGGGAAGATTTTTAGTATAATACAAAAAAATATTAACCGCCGTTTTTTATGAACGGCGGTATTTTATGTTAATTATAAATTTCGTAATAATCATTTTTATCATCATCTTCGCTTTTAATATATTCTAAAATATCACCGGGCTGGCAGTTTAATATTTCACAAATTTTATTAAGAGTCGAAAATCTTATTGCTTTAGCATGTCCGTTTTTCAAAACTGAAATATTAGCCATTGTAAGTCCTACTTTTTCCGATAATTCGGTAACACTCATTTTTCGTCGGGCTAACATTACATCAAGATTTATTATTATAGCCATTCATATCTCCCAACATATTCTTTTTTATAGTTTATCTATTTTTATAGTTTATCTATTTATATAGTGTATCTATTTATATAGTTAAATCATTTTCCTGTTTCATTTGATAAGCTTTATATGTCAGATGAGAAAGAGCGGCGCAAACTATGGATATTGCAAGCGAAGCAAGAAGCATAAAAATCAACATTAAAAACAATCCCGATATGAAAGTATCAAATAAAATCAAAGCTATCCCGCCTATAGCAAAAAATATCGCATCAAACAAAGTCAATTTGCTGATATATTTTAATCTGGTTGCATTTTGTTCGCAAAATGAATTATCTTTACCTATCTCGGAAGCAATTTTCCACGCAAAAACCAAAGAGATATAAAAAGGAATTGATGACAGCCATAAATAAATCAAACTGGGCCAAAATAAATATGATATTATTTCGTCAAAAAGAGCTTCATACAACAGAGAAGGAGCAAATACAAAACAACATATAATACCAATTATAAATCCCAAAAAAGTAACGGATTTAAACCAAAGTGATAATTCACGTTGTTTCATAAATAATCTCCCAAAATATTTTTTATAATTACTTTTAGTTTACTTAAACTTTTAGTTTACTTAAACTTTTAGTTTATATAAGTTATTAATTTATATATCAGCTTGACATTAAAAAATTATATTCGACAGGATTAAATATAACATATATTTTGCCGTTCGTCAATGCTTATTTATCGTATTTCGATATTATCATTGTTTTCATCATCATCATCGGCACCGATTTGGAAATTCGAACCGAATCTAAATATATATTTTTCTTCCGTGTTTTTGTTTTTGTTTTTGTTTTCTTTCCTGTTTTTAATTTTATGATTAATTATTTTATAAACTTCAATTATTACAAAAATAAACAGCGGATATAATAAAGCAATTAAATTATAGGGAAATGATATATTAATTACTCCGAAAGCTTCTCCGATTGAATTATTATTTAAACAAAGAATGATAAATAAAATAATAAATACTATAACACTTCCCCATATGTTATTAAATCTCACAGAACGGTTTAACAAACCGTTATCTTTTTTTAATTCTCCTATTAAAATAAGCTGTACTAAAACAAATCCGATAAATAGTGCAGATTTGTATTGGGCTGAATCAAAACGGAAGATGCTATTTATTATTAATTTAGCTAATACCGTATACAAAACGCAGGAAGCCGCGAAAAAAACAGCTTGAAAGTTTTTAAAAAAAGGATTTTTTAATTTTTTTTCAATATCAATTTTATTTTCAAAAATATTATAAGAAGGTTTTTCAAATGCGATAACAATAACAGCTAAAAAATCAATTATCAATCCGCAAAACAGCAATTGAATCGGATCAAAATATACATTTTTTGTTATAATCGAAAATAAAACAATAAAAAATCTTGCAAGCTGAGAAGTTATCAAATATTCAAGCGTTCTTAAAATATTTTTATATATTATTTTCGAACATGCAACAGATCCCGCCATTGAATTAAAGCCGCCCGATATATATTTTGTTTTTTTATCCGAGGGCTTATCAGGTTCCGAAACAATAACATCAGATATAAATTTTAGAGCTTCGCAGCCGGTTAAACTGTTTTCTTTTGAATTTGCCTTAATTACAGGTATATCTCTTCCGGTAATGTCAATTCCGTCAGATGAAGTTTTTGAAAGAGTTATACTTTGCGAAAAACCAACATCCGCTTCTTTCAGTAAAATAATTTCATCTAATTCACGATTTAGAATACCGATCTTTTCCCCGTTGTCTTTTAAAATCTGAATCATTTTACGCTTTTGATTTGTATCGAGACCCGAATACAACCGGTATTTTTCGCAGTCCGCTCGTAAAAGCCCGTCACGCATAGTACTCATTCGAGTTGATGTCAGTGTTTCGGAATCGTTTTTTATAATTCCCAGCGCAGCCGCGATATAACGGTTGTTATCCGTCATTTCCGCTGTAGTCATAATTACTTTAATTCCCGCTTTTTGAAGTTTTGATATATTTATAGCCGCTCCCACTAAAAGCGGTTCTCTTATACACAAAAATCCTTCAAAAATCATATCCTTCTGGCAAGCGTTCAAACGGGTTAAGTTATTGTAATCTGTATTTTTGGAAGCAATGCCTATGACCCGGAAAGCTTCTTTTGTCAGCTGAGATATCTGGATATTAAGTTCGTTTCTTTTATCGCTTGTTATCGGGAATATACGACCGTTTTCGCATATATAGCTGCAGCACAGTAGTACTAGGCTTCCCTCTCCCCTTATGACAGCAACGTTTTCATTTGACGAAGCTGTCAGAGTGGTTTCAAATTTATTTATTTTTGATACAGCCGCGTGTTCTATCATCGGATAATCCGCTTCAATATCGGAGTTGTAAACCTTACATTTAAACGAAGCGGAAATAATTGCTTCCTCTTCTGGGTTATATGTATTTTCATTTAATAAATTATTTTGGATTAATTTATTAGCTCCGTATATTCCCGTAGATATAACAGCGTATTTCAATATTTGTCTGGCGTTTTCCGCAAAACGCTTCATATTTGAATCAAACGAATTTCCGTTCACAACTATCCGGTCGATTTCAGAAAATTTTACAGATAAAAAGCTTTCTCTCGGAGCTATGAGACAAGTTATATCCCGAAGTGAGGCAAGCTTTGATATGTTTTTAATATACGCTCCGGAATTTATATCTTTGCTTTTGCGTGAAGCCGAAAATATTCCGCAGGCTATTATAATATATCCGAAAGCGGCAAAAAATTCACTCATTGAAGCAACAGATAATGATAATCCGGTTAAAAATATGTTAAAAAGACCGCGGGTTTCAAAACCGATAAAAATATCGAGAATCGTTATGACAAAAATAAGTGCTATCATAACCAAACTCCAAACGGAACAATATTTTTTAAGCAATTTTAAAACTTCCAAATTATCATGAGAAATAACAGGAGAATTTTTTTCTGTTTTACAAATAACCGTATTTTCACCGGTTTCACATACAACAGCTTTAGCGGTACCATTTGTTACAATTGTACCGGCAAAAACCATATTTTTTTGTTCGCTTGCAGGAATATCTCTATATTCTATAAAGGTATGTCCTTTTTGTTTTGATTGTATTGTTGTATCTAAATTCGATTCATTTAAATATAACCGATCGCTTTCAATTAACCTTGCGTCCGCCGGAATAATATCCCCGGTTGATATATAAATTATATCTCCTCTGACAAGAAGCTCCTGTTTTATCAGATATAATTTGTTTTCTCTTATAACTTTTGCCGTGGGAAGCGAATGCTGCCCCATATCCTCAAGAACGCGCTGAGCTTTCGTATATGTAAATACTGCGGCTATAAAATTTATAATTACAATAATTATCATAACAGCGGCGCTTATCTTCTTTTCAAAGAAAGCTGATAAAAAAGCTGTTATAATCAATAATATCGAAGTAAAATCTGTAGCTAAATATTTCAAATATGATTTAAATGATCCGCGCGGAATCGGATATATTATATTTTTTCCTTCATAACGAAGCCGCAAATTCGCTTCTTTTTTTGTTAGTCCCTGTGTTGTGTCGCTTTTTAATTTTAATACAGCCTGCTGTGGAGTACAATCATACCATTTTTCCGCCATGATTACTTCCGATTATTTTATTTTTTTATTTGTTTATGGTTATATATTTAAAATCCAGTTTATCTTCATTTTCATTTAAGTCTATATCAATTGATATAAATGTTTTTTCATAATCGCTAATCATACATCCGGCAATAACATCTTCAACATCCGTTTGTATAAAACGGCGCATATTTCTTGCTCCGAATTTTATTGAAAATGATTTTTTCGCTATATATTTTACGGCATTTTCCGTATATGTGATATTTATTTCACGTTCAGCCATACATTTTTTCAAATCGTTGAGCATTATATATGCGATAGAAACAAAATCGTTTTCGTCAAGCGAACGGAATGTTATTATTTCGTCTATCCGGTTAATAAACTCCGGACGCAAAAAATCAAACAAAGCTTTTTGTGTTTTTTCTTCGTTCTGCATTTGTATAGAATTTCCGAATCCCGCTATATTCGTGCTTAAATTTGAACCCGCATTTGTCGTCATAATTATGATAGTATTCTCAAAATTTACATTCTTTCCGTGCGAATCGGTTATATGTCCGTCGTCCAGTATTTGAAGCAATATATTTAAAACATCCGGATGCGCTTTTTCGATTTCATCAAACAATATAACGCAATAAGGTTTGCGTCTGATTTTTTCGGTAAGCTGCCCCGCTTCGTCATATCCGACATAACCGGGAGGTGAACCTATTATACGTGAAACCGAATGTTTTTCCATAAATTCCGACATGTCAAGCCTGATAAGAGATTCCGGTGTGTTGAATAAATCGGCTGCCAATGTTTTAACAAGCTCCGTTTTACCTACTCCGGTAGGTCCGGCAAATATAAATGATACCGGTTTAAGCTTATATGAAACTCCCGCGCGATTGCGTTTTATTGCCCGGACAACAGAATTAACCGCTGCATCCTGCCCCACAATTCTTTCTTTTAATCTAGAGTCAAGCTTATCTATCCTGGAAAACTCATGTTCTGTTATGTTGGAAGCAGGTACACCCGTCCATATTTCTATAACCTGAGCGAGATCCGCAACAGATAAAACAACCTTGTCGCGTTCAATTATAAGTTCATCGTATATTTTTTGATCCTGCAACTCACGCATACGTAAATCGGCAATTCTTTCGTATTTTGAACCGAGAATTTTATCATCTCCGGTATCAGGGGATGTTTCAAGTGTTGTTCTTTCGTTTTTAATTGCTTCAAGAGAAACCTTTACCGCATCGAGTCTGCTGATACAGGGTGAATTTAAAGCCAGATATGCGGAAGCCTCATCAAGTAAATCTATAGCTTTATCGGGTAAAAATCTATCGGTAATATACCTCTCAGACAATATAACCGCACGTTTTACAGTTTCATTCGGTATTCGGATTCCATGAAATTCCTCATAATAATGTTTTATACCATAAAGAATTTCAATAGTATCGTTGATAGAAGGCTCTTCAATAACAATAGGCTGGAATCTTCTCTCAAGCGCACTGTCGCTTTCTATATATTTTCTGTATTCGTTTAAAGTGGTTGCTCCGATAACTTGTATTTCACCTTTTGACAAAGCGGGTTTTAATATGTTAGCGGCGTTCATCGCACCTTCCGCGTCACCGGCGCCCACAATACTATGAACTTCGTCGATAACTAAAATAATATTTCCTAAAGCTTTTACTTCTTCTATTAATCCTTTGATACGGCTTTCAAACTGACCTCTGAATTGAGTCCCGGCGACAAGCGAAGTGAGATCCACTACATGAATTTCTTTATCCTGTAATTTGAAAGGTACGCTTTTTTGGGCAATACGCTGGGCTAAAGCTTCTGCTAACGCAGTTTTACCCACTCCGGGTTCACCTATGAGACAGGGATTGTTCTTTTGTCTGCGGCATAAAATCTGAACAATACGCCGCAGTTCCCTTTCACGCCCTATAATTTTATCAAGTTTCCCTTCGCGGGCGTCCTTTGTCAAATCGTTACAATACATCGATAAAAACTTTTTATTTTTATTTTGCTGTTTCGATCCGTTTGTGCGCTGTTCCTTATTTTGCTGCTGCGAATTATTTCCGAACATCATTTGAGATCCTAATAAATGATTAAAATCTATAGCCGGAGCGCGTCCGTCATTGTTATCGGAAATTTCAACGCTGTTATCATTTTCATTACTATCTTCGTTTCTTGTTTCGCTTTTCAAAAATCCTTCGAGCTCCATATCCATTCTGTCTAAATCTTCATCAGTCAATCCAAATTTTTCTATATAATCGATAACAGGCTTTATTTTTAATTCTTTCGCGCATTTTAAACATATACCTCTGTTTCCCGATTCGTTTCCTTCCATTTGAAGAATATAAATAACCGCTCTGTTTTTCTTGCATCTTGAACAAAGTTCTATATCAAGCATAAGTATCCTTTCGAATAAATTCGATTAAATATTATAGTATCGAATTTTTATTTACAATATTATTTTATAAAAATAAAATCTGTTACTTTATTTTTTGAAGCGAAATTTACAAAAAATGAAGATTGAATAATTTTATCGTTGAATATTTCCGGAAAAATCACGGAAAGCAGCGGAATTGAAATAATAAGCAATGTACACAAAAGCCATATATAAGCGCAGCCTTTTACAGCGCCTAAAACTATACCTGCCACATGATTAAAAAGATTAAGAACAGGCAGTTTGAATATTAAATCAACAATTAATATGATAATACGGATTATTATAAAAACTATGATATAAATAGTTAAAAAAGCAAGTACATCGGATAGCTTTTCAGATGTTGAAGAAGCCATAAAATCCGATATATTTTTTATTATATCCGAATCATCTTTTCCTGTTTGTGTATCATATATTATTTTTACCGCATTCATATCACCTTTAAAACGGCTGATAATGTCACGGAAAACTTCCGGTTGATTGTTAATTAGTTCGGAAAGCTCGAGGGAATTTATTCCCGGAACTATAATATTGTTTATTGATTCGTAAATCTGATTTGAAATGTTATTCTTAATAAATTTTTCATTATAAAAATCAGATAAGGGAGCATAAAAATTCCAAGCGCAAAGCAAGGCTATTATAAAAGATATAATCCCCATAATCGAACGGATAAATCCTCTTTTATAACCCCGCCAAATACAAAGCCCTAAAATAGCTATTAAAATTATATCTATTGCTAAACTCATAAAATAATCACCGTTTATTTATTATCATTTTTATTATTTGAAAAAGCTGATTCTATGTTTACAGTAACCGCTTTTCCCTGATAGCATAGCATTATAGTATTATCGTTCATCAGCACAATATCTATCGCATTTTTTTCCACTATATAAGATATAATTTCACCTGTTAAAATATTTATTCTGATTATTTTGTCATTTGTTAAAATAAATAAATAATTTTCATACGGCAATGTTTTAACAGCTTTGCCTTTAAATGATATTTCATTGATTTTTTCACTGTTTTTATCAAATACAATAAGATTGTAATTATCACCTATTAAATTTTCGGAAAAAATCAAATACGAATATTCTTCTCCCAGAAAGCCTTTATATGGTATATCATTTTTATAAACATAAGTATTAATTAATTGTGAGTCTGAATTATAAAACAAAAGTCTGTTGTCGCATAAAATATTATATCCGCCCAAATTATTATATTTCACGGAAATCGGAATTATATCATTTATTTGAAAAACATTCGTTTCCTTTGCCATATATGGATTCCATGTTTTAATTTCCGTGTAAAAATCTCCGTCGTTGTTAAAAATAGAAGAAATTAAAATTTCGCTTCCGTCCTCTTTGATATCAATATCCATAACAAAGTTATTAAGCAGCATTCTTCCGACATATTTAAAATTTTTATCATATACATATACAGCGCTTCTGTACTGCTCCGTTTGCGTAACAAAAGCGTATATTCCGCTGTCGCTCATTACGGCGGAAGTTATCGGATATGCTGTTGTTTCCCCGTATAATTTTGAAAATGAATTATATACAGAGTAATTATAACCTCCAAGATCGTATATTAAAAGATATTTTTCGGAACTTTTTATTACCGGATTGTTTATATATACATATTCATTTAAAATGTTATTGCCGGATAAATTGTAAATATTCAATTTTGATGTCCCGGCTATTACAAAATCTCCTTTGAACATTGAAAAAGAAATTTCGGTATCAGCATTATAAACTATTTTTCTGTATCCGGGAGTATAACTGTATGTTGTTGAATTAATATCCATGAAACGCAGCAGATATTGAAAGTTTTCATATGTCAGTTCATCTCTTCTGAATGATATCATAGACAATAAAAATAATACCGCGATAATTGCCGTAATATATTTTAAATATTTAAATTTTTTTGATATTGATAAAATTTCACGGTTTATACTTTTTTTATTCAATGTTTTTTTAGTAGTTTTTTTAATTACAGTTTTGTTTTCGGCCATTAATAAATCACCTTATTTAAATATAATCCGTGTGCGGGAACTGTAGGCCCGGCGTTTTTTCTATCACGGCGGTTTATAATATCGGGAATATCCTCCGGTTTTATTTTTCCGTCGGAAACGTAAATCAAAGTGCCTATTATAATACGAACCATATTATATAAAAAACCGTCGCCGCAAACAAATATATCGATAAATTCATCATTTTTTGAGATATCGCAGCTATATACAGTCCGTACATTGTTTTCGGATTTTCTTGATTTATCTATAGCCGCGAATGAAGTAAAATCATGTTGGCCGCATATATTAAAAGCAGCTTTATTCATAGGCTCTGTATATAAAGGATGATCAATATGATACGCACGGTCAATAAGGAAAGAGTTTCTTGTTTTACTGTTCCATATTTTATATAAATATTCTTTTTTTTTCGCAAGGAAACGGGGATTGAAATCAGAAGAAACATAAAAAACCGAATGAACGGTTATATCATGCGGTAAATAACGGTTCATCGCATGAGTAATATTTTGCAGAGGGATATTATTGCACCCGTCAGAAGTTTCAAGAGTACAATAATATTCGTTTGCATGAACTCCCGCGTCCGTTCTGCTGCATCCTGTTATTTTGCAAGGAGAACCGAATAATTTTCTAGCCGCTTCCATTAAACGCTGCTGAATAGTTATGCCGTTTTCCTGATATTGAAATCCGTTATAATTTGTACCGAGAAAACTAATTTTCAAGAGAATCATATTTTATAAATCGGAAAATATATATTGAATAAAACGATTAAAACACCTGCGGATATGAATAAGAAAACGGCTATAAAATCTCCTTTTACAAGATGAAGCTGTTTCATACGCGTTCTCTTATCTCCTCCCCGGTAACAGCGGCATTCCATAGCGGTCGCGAGTTCGTCGGCACGCCGGAAAGCTGATATGAAAAGGGGTATTAAAATCGGAATTAAAGCTTTGGCTCTCTTGATAAGATTACCGTTTGTAAAATCCGCTCCGCGTGCTTTTTGAGCATTCATTATTTTTTCGGTTTCTTCGATTATCGTAGGAATAAATCTTAGCGCAATAGTCATCATCATCGCAAATTCATGTACGGGAATTTTAATCTTTTTTAAAGGATTTAATAAACGTTCAATCCCCTCCGTTAAATTTATCGGAGAGGTTGTATAAGTTAAAACTACACCGGTTCCGGCAATAAGAACAGATATCCTTACTATCATCAATACAGCGTATATAACGCCTTCGAGATATATGTTTATAAAATAAAAATGGACTATTAAAGTTTCTCCCTGTGTCCAAAAAATATTTATTATGACGGTGAAAAGTATTATTAGAAAAAGCGGTTTTAAACTTTTTAATATAATTTTAAAAGGTATTCCGCTGATTAATATAATCAAAAAAGTAAAAATAATGATAAATATAAAGCTCATAACGCTTTTGGCTAAAAATATTGCGGTTATATATAATACAGTCATAATTATTTTAATTCTGGGATCTAATTTATGCATAGGAGAGTCACCCGGGAAATATTGTCCGAGTGTTATATCTTTCAACAAAGCTTTATTTTACCTCCTATTGCTATCGCGTTTTATCTTGTTAATTATTTCATCAACAGCCGAATCAACCGTAAATATGTCATCTCGTATATCGCATCCCATATTTTTCAGCATGTGCATAAGCGATGTTATCTGCGGCACATCAAGACCAACAGAAATCAGTTCTTCTGATTTTCCGAATATTTCAGAACATGTTCCCTGCATAAATACTTTCGCTTGATTCATAACTACTATTCTATCGGTGTACTTCGCCATATCCTCCATTGAATGGCTGACGATTATAACAGTGCTTTTTCTTCTCCGCTGATATGACCATATACCGCCCAATATCTCTTCCCTGCCCATAGGATCAAGCCCTGCCGCCGGTTCGTCAAGTACCAAAACATCGGGTTCCATTGCCATAATTCCGGCAATTGCAACTCTGCGTTTTTGTCCTCCGGATAGTTCGAAAGGAGATTTTTTTCTGATGTTATCATCAAGGCCGCAAAATATTATCGATTCCGATACACGCCTTTCAATTTCAGCCGCGTCAAGCCCCATATTAGCAGGTCCGTATGCAATATCACGTTCTACGGTTTCCTCAAACAACTGATATTCCGGGTACTGAAAAACTAGTCCGACATTAAATCTCACACTGCTGATTTTTTTAGGATCAACCCAAATATCAGTGTCATTTATATATATATTTCCCGAATTCGGTTTATTCAGTCCGTTTAATAATTGTATTAAAGTCGATTTTCCGGAACCGGTATGCCCCATAAGTCCCGTTATAATGCCTTCTTCAAATTGCAGCGATATATTGTCAAGAGCCTTTTTTTCAAAAGGAGTTCCGCTGCCGTATACATATGATACATTTTTTAATTCTATTTTTGTCATGATAATAATTTATATAATATTTCCGCACATTCCCCATGATTTATAATATTTGACGGAATATCAATTCCCTCGCTTTTCAGCCTGAACATTAATTCGGTTACCTGCGGGACATCAAGACCTACACTTTGCAATAATTCGACATTTGAAAAAACTTCAAGCGGTGTACCGTCTAAAAATATATTGCCGTCGTTTATAACGATAACTCTGTCCGCACGTATAGCTTCGTTCATATTGTGGGTGATATGCAATACTGTAATTCCCTTTTCTCTGTTTAATTTTTCGATAGTTTCCATAACTTCGCTTCTCCCGGAAGGATCAAGCATAGCTGTCGATTCATCGAAAATTATACATTTCGGAAGCATGGCTATAATACCGGCTATTGCGATACGCTGTTTTTGACCTCCGGAAAGCTGATGGGGTGAATGACGCGCATATTGAGTCATACCTACAATGGCAAGAGCATCATCTACTCTTTTCCTTATTTCGTTCGATTCGATCCCTAAATTTTCAGGACCGAACGCTATATCCTCTTCGACTATTGTAGCAACTAACTGGTTGTCCGGATTTTGGAAAACCATACCGATATTACGTCTGATATTATACACATCGTCTTCAGTTATATTCGGGTTTGTTATGTCAAAACCATCTATTACTATACTTCCGCTGTTCGGTATCAATATATAGTTAAGTAATTTTGCAAGGGTTGATTTACCTGAACCGTTGTGCCCGAGTATGGCAATAAAAGAACCGCGTTCTATATCCAAACTGATGTTATTTATAACAGGTATACTGTCATGTTCATTATTTTCATTTGCATATGAAAAGGATACATTTTTTATCGATATAAAAGGTTGTAATGAATTATTTTCACTCAATTTTAATACCTTGTATTATTTAGAATATTTTTTTATATTTAACATGTTTATTTATCGGATTCCCATCTCGCCGCAGAACCGCACGGTATACAGCAACCGGTTTCGGTGACGGATAAACCGAGTTCGTCTGACGAAACGAAACCTCCGAATTTTGGTTTAATTACGACATTTAAAATATAACTCATAACCGATGGCGATAATCCTGTTGTATATGAATTTATCAGCACAAACAAAGGTGAATCAGATAAAACAAGACTGCAAAGAACCGCAAAATCATATATATTATCTTCTAATTTCCAAATCTCACCCGAAGGACCTCTTCCGTAAGAGGGGGGATCCATAATTATTGCGTCGTATTTGTTCCCTCTTTTAATTTCACGTTCTACGAATTTTTTACAGTCTTCTGTTATCCAGCGTACCGGAGCATCCAAAAAGCCCGATAATTCCGCATTCTTTTTAGCTTGCTCAACCATTGCGCGCGCAGCGTCAATGTGACATACGCTGGCTCCGGCGGAAGCGGCGGCTATAGTTGCCGCTCCTGTATAAGCGAATAAATTCAATACTTTTATATTTCTTCCGGAATTTTTAATTTTTGATATAATCCATTCCCAATTGACCGCCTGTTCCGGAAACAATCCGGTATGTTTAAAGCCCGTGGGACGTATTATAAATTTTAAATTGTTGTATGAAATATTCCAGCTTTCGGGTAAGCGGTATTCCGACCATGCTCCTCCTCCGGAAGATGATCTTGAATAAACCGCATCCGCTTTTTTCCAAGCAGGATGTTTTTTTTGATTTTTCCATATTATTTGAGGATCAGGGCGGATAGTTATATACTTACCCCATCTTTCAAGCCGTTCTCCGTCCGATGCTCCGATTAACTCGTAATCTTGCCATTTATCCGATATCCACACATTAATACCTATATAATACTTTATACTTTATATTTTAATTAAATAATGATTGCTGAACAGCTTCCTGTTCCTCTCCGCCTTTATATTTTATTCCCACATGATCATAAGCCAGTTTAGTGACGCATCTTCCCCGCGGTGTTCTGTTCAAATAACCTATCTGCATTAAATAAGGTTCGTATACATCCTCGATAGTAATCGATTCCTCACCTACAGTAGCCGCCAGAGTGTCAAGTCCCACAGGGCCTCCGTCATATATTTTAATGATAATTTCAAGCATTTTTCTGTCTGTATTGTCAAGTCCGAGCTGATCTATTTCCAATTTGTCAAGCGCGTAATTTGATATATCTTTGTTTATCTTTCCGTTTCCGTGTACTTGGGCGAAATCACGTATTCTTTTTAATAAA
Source organism: Eubacteriales bacterium (assembly GCA_031549925.1). Lineage (GTDB taxonomy): Bacteria > Bacillota > Clostridia > Oscillospirales > CAG-272 > JAVBPA01. Next base: position 12,072 of record JAVBPA010000119.1, on the reverse strand, counting down.
CGGTTGGCGACACGGGGTGTACCGCGGGATCTTGAAGCTATTTCATCCGCTCCGCTCAAATCAATATCAATTCCGAGTATACCGGCGGAACGCGTTACAATTTTAGATAATTCTTCCGGATTATATAATTCCAATTTTAAAAGAACGCCAAAACGGTCTCTAAGCGGAGTTGAAAGCTGACCGGCTCTTGTTGTTGCGCCTATCAAAGTAAATTTCGGCAGATTTATACGCAGGCTTCTGGCGGAGGGGCCTTTGCCGATAATAAAATCCAGTGCGTAATCTTCCATAGCCGGATATAATATTTCTTCAACAGAACGCTGCAAACGATGAATTTCATCTATAAATAAAACATCGCCTTCTGATAAATTGGTTAACAAAGCCGCAAGATCTCCCATTTTTTCAATTGCTGGTCCGCTTGTAACTTTAATATTAACATTCATTTCATTGGCAATAATTGCGGCGAGAGTTGTTTTACCTAATCCGGGTGGGCCGTATAATAAAACATGATCAAGAGTTTCGCCTCTGATTTTAGCAGCTTCTATAAAAACACGCAAATTTTCTTTTACTTTTTGCTGTCCTATGTATTCATCATCCGAGAGAGTTTTAGGACGCAGAGAAAAATCGGCGTCACGGTCTTCTTCAGATACTGCTGAAGAAACTATTCTATTATCATAATCGGTTTCATTTATCATTATATCGCTCCCACATAAAATAATATTTCAATTATTTAATTTTTCATCAGCCTTTTGAGTGATTCTTTGATAATTTCTTCGAGACCTAAATTTTCGGTATCTACTTTTCTTAAAACAGAAATAGTTTCTGATCTTGTATAACCTAGTACAAGCAATGTATTTTGCGCGTCTGCTAATTTATTGTTCGGTTCTCCCATAATTAATATTTCATCAGAAGAAATTTCGGAGGAACCGAACTCTTTTGAAATTTTATCTTTTAATTCCAAAATAATTCTGGCAGATGTTTTTGGTCCTACTCCGGGCGTTTTTGATAACAGCTTTGTATCATTCATGGTTACCGCTACGGCAAATTTTTCGGGTGTCAAAAATGATAATACCGACATAGCGGCTTTCGGCCCTACCCCTGAAACTGTTATAAGCATACGGAAAGCGGAAAGTTCGGCTAGCGAAAAAAATCCGTACAGTTCCACTCCGTCCTCACGTACTGCCAAATGAGTATATAGTTTTACCTGCTGTCCGTTTTTTGAAGCTAGAGCTCCCAAAGTATTTCCGCTGACAGTAAGCTTATATCCAACTCCCGCACAATCTATAACAGCGGAAGAAGCTTCTGTTAAAACAAGTTCTCCTCTTATATGATAAAACATATAAAATCTCCATTTTTAATGTATATTATTTATTCAATTTAGAAAGTTCTTTAATTTTATTCATTTTATCAACCGAAGGAGCTGAATGAGCATGGCATATAGCAATTGCCAGCGCATCGGCTGTATCATCGAGTTTCGGCGTAGTTTTCAAGTTTAAAATAAGCTTTGTCATTTCAATAACTTGCTTTTTTTCCGCTCTTCCGTAGCCGACAACCGATTGTTTTACCTGAAGAGGAGTATATTCATATATATTTACATTATGTTGCTTTGCACATAATAAAATAACACCGCGTGCTTCGGCTACTGTAATAGCTGTTTTTTGGTTTGTGTTAAAAAATAATTCTTCTATAGCAATATCTTTTGGGTTGTACATTTTTATAATATTATCCAAATCTATGTATATATTATAAAGTCTTTCTGCTGTTTCCATTCCTGCCGGAGTCGTTATCGCTCCCATGGCAAGAGTTGTAAAATGCGATGATTTATATTCTACAACACCATAACCGACTATAGCTAAACCCGGATCAATTCCAATTATAATCATTTATAAATATAACCAACAATCTTTATATCAATAAAAACTTTATATTAATAAAAACTTTATATCAATAAAAAAAATATATTAAATTTTTATCTGAGAATTAAATTATTGTTTTATAAAAAAACAAATAAAAAACATATATTAACGACACATTATAGCATATATTTAATACACTGTCAAAATCTTTTTGTAAACAATTTTTTTGACAATATAATAAAATAATTTTGTATTTATTTATATCCGGCATTTGTAATCATCTGTATTTAATAAAATATTTTAAATCAGAGTTTTGGGAATTTTATAATTTCGCAAAAATATATTCTTTGCAAACAAAAACAGAGACGCATTAAACGTCCCATGTTTTTATTATTAATTATATTTATTTTTCAATAAAATGACAGATATCCAAAACTAAATTTCCTTTATCATCAGGTGATGTAAATCTCGGGCATACATACCTTTCAAAAAACCAATACGCACCCTTTTCATCCGGAATTATTTTATATCCGTTTTCAACGCATTTTTCGGCGCATAGATGCTCTTTGCCGTATATATCGCTTTCAGGTCCGTAGAGCCATCCCACGCCAAGCATACTTTCGGGAATATCGATGAATTCAAATCCCTCAGGAACTGCGGTTCCTTCCGGTTTAAACATACCAATCCAGTACTCAAACGGTTCTCCGTCTTTCCATCTCATATAACCGAGATAAGCGTTTGCATCTTCGTAATTTTCGATTAATGACTTATCATCACCGGCTAAGTTTTCAACAATAGAAAACCATCCGTTATTAAACCATTCACCCCATTGGCTGCCGAATCCACCGCCTACTCTGTCACTGTCTCCGTATTTTTTACCTATAAAACGATTTGCAGGTAATTTTTGATTATAACATTTTATAACTTCAGGCATTTTTACTCCTTTTGTTTTTATTCTTATTGGATGTATATTTTTTTCTTGCTATTTCTTTCGATTGTAAGTACAATTGTTGTATTTCAAGTAAAAATGAAAGTTTATCATTATCGTCCAAATCTCCGCCCGCAAACATAGCGGAAGTTCTCGCTAGTAATTCACGTGCTTCATTTTCGCCTCTGCTGCCGTATTTGCTTCCTGCTTCAGTTATAAATTCTTCATCTTCAGTAAGCAGATAATTTAGCTCCACTCTTAAAGATTCAGATAAAATGTTATATATTTTTCTGTCACGCGGATATGATGTTCCGGTTTCATAATTAATTATTGTTCTTTTTGTTAAATTTACAAGCGAAGCAAGCTGTGTTTGCGTAAGACCCGCGCTTAATCTTGCCGCTTTTAATTTATCTCCGAATTTCATGATGAATTAAACCTTTCTTTTTTATTTTTATATCATCAGTCAAATAATCGAATTTTTTTATCTGGTGCAATACTCTTTCACTCATTGTATCATACATTTCATCAATTGTCAATATAATTTATAAATATGTTACAAAAAATATATAATAAAATATATTTTTTAACTATAGTTATTGACATTTATAATAATTATTTTATAATAAATATGTCATAAATCAATAAATATGAAATACAATATAAAACTAAAATTATTTTAATATAAAGCAAATTATCCGATAGTTTAGATAGTCAAATTTGTTTATTTTAAACTTTTATTTATATAACAATCAGATTGAAGCTTTACATAAAGTTTTTAATAAATTATTATTTACAAAAATATATTTAAATCAGGAGAGCTTTTTAATGGAATTTAACAGCCAAGTTATATCAAGCTTTAAACTGAACGGAAAAAAGATTGATTTGTCACGCTTTGATAATAAAACATATGAAAATTTAAATATTAACTTCGATTTCGTTTCACACGAAAAAGGCGTTTCAGAATGGCTTACCACGATAAAAAACGAAGGAAATGAAAACAGCGGTATTATAACCGAATTTTTAGGTCTTGATATTAAATATCCTATCGGTAAAAACGGTAAATTCATATACCGCGGTCTTGAAGGTGATTATTGCGACCAAAGATCTTTTATGCCTCAGGAAAAAGAAATATCGGCAGGGGAAACATTTGTAATTGAACCTCAGCGCGGAAGGCCAAGTCAGGAAACAGCTTTTCCGTTTTTCGATTTTAGCATAGATGATAAGACATATGTTTTAGCTTTGGGCTGGTCGGGGCAATGGTTTTGTGAAATATCAAGAGACGGAGACAGTGTAAATATAAAAGCCGGTCAACGAGATTGCGAATATTATCTTTTACCTAACGAAACCGCACGTTCTGTAAGAGTTTTAATTTATACAAACGAAGGAAATGTCGATTCGGTACGCCATAAATTTAAAAAAGTATTGAGAAAATATTACAGTCCCGCAACTTATTTAGGGCAAGATTTTAATGTTCCGCTGTCAGTACAGGATTTCGACCGATATTATAACACTGATCCGAAATACAGAACAGAAGCAGGTCAATTGCAAATAATCGACAATGCGAAAAATTGCAATGGCAATATTAATACTTTTTGGATCGATGCGGTTTGGTTCAGGGAGGGTTTTCCCTGCGGAGTCGGAAATTACGAATTTGCTCCCGGTTTTGCAAACGGTCTTAGTGGTATATCCGATTACGCGGCAAAATTCGGGATGAAGTTTATGGTTTGGTTTGAACCCGAACGCATTAATACGGGAAGCGATATTTTTGCGAATATAGGAGATTCGGAAACCGGAAGCAGCGGATGGCTGCTTAATATACCAAACGGTTTAGCTTATGATAACCGTTTATATAATTTAGGTAATCCGCAGGCACTTAAATGGCTGACTGATACATTAATTAAATTTATATCTGATAATAAAGTAACTATATACCGTGAAGATTTTAATATAGATCCTCTTCTGTTCTGGCAATCAAATGATACGGAAAACAGAAAAGGAATCACAGAAATGAGGTTCATCGAAGGCCTTTATAAAATGTGGGATGATATCATAGCCGCTTTTCCTGAAATTATGATAGATAATTGCTCTTCGGGAGGAAGACGTATTGATCTCGAAACTGTAAAACGAGCCGTTCCGTGCTGGAGAAGCGATACCGGATGCGGACCGAATACGATTGAAAGACCTGTAGGAACCTGGCACCAGAATCAAACAGTTAATCTATCACGTTATCTTCCCTATCATCTGACTAGTTCATGGTTTGAAAAAGCTTATGAATTCCGTTCAGGTATGACAATGGGTATAGCCTGCGGTTTCGACTTTATGCGGGACGATTATGACGCTGCGAAAGCAATTTTGGCGACAGACGAATTAGTTAGGATAAGAAAATACTGGCTCGGTGATTTTTATAAAATTACGGAACCGACATGTGATGAAACAATTTGGTTTGCTTATCAGCTTCATGACAACAACTGCGGAATGGCTGTCGTGTTCCGCAGAAGATACTGCGATACCTCGGAATATAATCTTCTCTTAAATGAAATTGATTTAAATTCAAATTATCATGTATTTGTTTATGATGAAAATTATGATTGTGAAACAATGGAGTACAGCGGAAAAGAATTAAACTGCGGTTTAAAATTGAAATCAGGAGAACCGTTTACATCGTTTTTGATAGAATATAAAAAAATATAAGGATTACGAGGTACGGAGACGCGGTCGCTTTTGAAAAAAGCTTCGCAAAACTTTTATATTATTTGTGTTTTGATATTCTGAATATATAAAAATTCCCATACAATTTTAGAAATATAAATTGTATGGGTTCTTCTTTTTTTACTAAAATATTCATTATACTTGATTTAATTAAATAAAGTGATATAATTTATGTTATTGTTTATAGACTGTATAGGAAACAACTTAATATTATAAAAAAATCATGTTTTGTTGTTTTGCTGTATACAAAAGGAGGAAATTAAAATAGTTGAAAAAATTACTTGAATACATAAAACCGCAGTTGTTCGTTATGATTTGGCAGTTTTTTGTGAAATTTGCCGCTACTATAATCGAACTTCTTTTACCGATTATGTTATCGCATATCCTAAACAATATCGTGCCTCAAAAAAATATGAATCCCGTATATTTTTGGGGAGCTTTGATGGTAGTATGTTCGGGAATTTCTCTTGCCGGAAATGTTTACGCAAATCAACTTTCAACAAAAATATCAAAAAAAATAACACAAAAATTGCGTTACGATTTATTTCGGAAAACAGAATATCTTTCATGTAAAAAAGCCGATGAGTTTACTATCCCTTCATTGATATCAAGGCTTACAAGCGATACGTACAACACACATCAAATGATAGACCGTATGCAAAGGCTCGGAATACGCGCACCGATATTGCTTATCGGAGGGATTTTATTATGTTTTTTATTGGAACCTGTATTAACTCTTGTTTTAATATGTGTTCTTCCCCTGCTTGGTTTTATTATCTGGATTGTAACTAAAAATGGTATACCGATGTATACGAAAACTCAGGAAGCGCTTGATTCCCTTGTAAGAAAAGTTCAGGAAAACATGACCGGAGTCCGTGTTATAAGAGCTTTATCCAAAACAGAATATGAAATTGATCGTTTTGAAGAAATAAATAACGAGGTTATAAAAAACGAGCAAAAAGCCGGTTCTTTAATGGCTGTTACAAATCCATCGATGAATTTGCTTCTTAACATAGGTTTGACGGTTGTTATTATAGTAGGAGCTTACAGAGTAAACGAAGCTTATACGCTTCCGGGAACTATAATAGCTTTTATGAATTATTTTATTATAATACTAAACGCACTTTTAATGGTTTCAAGGTTATTCGTTCTTTATTCCAGAGGAGCAGCTTCAGCCGCGAGAATTTCAGAGGTATTATGTTCGGAAAATGATCTTGAAATAAAAGTAACGGAAAATGAAAAAAGTGATAATCATATAGAGTTTAAAAATGTATCATTTTCATATAACGGAATAAATGACGATGTTCAGGATATTAATTTTTCATTAAAACACGGTGAAACTCTCGGAATAATCGGAGGAACAGGAAGCGGTAAGACTACCTTGATTAGTTTATTGCTTCGTTTTTACGATACAGATCAAGGAGAAATAAGAATCGACGGTATTAATGTAAAAAGTATACCGAAAGAATTATTGCATACAATGTTCGGACTTGTATTCCAAAATGATTTTTTATATGCAGATTCGATAAATGAAAATATTAAATTCGGACGCTGTATAAAAGAGGAAGATTTAAAAGAAGCAGTCGCAACGGCACAAGCCGATTTTGTATATGAAAAAGAAAATGGTTTGATGCACGAACTTACAGTTAAGGGAACTAATTTAAGCGGAGGACAAAAGCAGAGACTTTTGATTGCAAGAGCGCTTGCGGCAAAACCCGATATTTTACTCCTCGACGACTGTTCGAGCGCGCTTGATTATAAAACCGACGCAAAACTCAGAAATTCGCTTAAAAAGAATTACGGAGATATCACAACTGTTGTCATAGCACAGAGAGTCAGTTCGATTATGAGCGCCGATAAAATTATAATGCTGGAAGAAGGTAAAATTATCGGTTACGGTACTCATAAACAACTGCTTGAAGAATGTAAATTATACAGCGAAACTTTCGAAATGCAAATGGGGGAGGTATTCAGTTGAACCAAAAACAAATGCAAAAACTAAGAAAAAAAGATTCATATGCCGTTCCCACTGTTAAATCATCAATCATATTAAAAAAATTGTGGAAATACCTGGCTTTGTACAAATGGCTTTTTGCAGCCGCAATTTTTTTATCTTTAGTCAGTAATTTAATATCTCTCGTTGGTCCTAAATTATCCGGATATGCTATTGACGCAATCGAACCGGGAGTTTCTAGAGTTGATTTTAATACAGTTTTTATTTTCACTTCTTTGATGATTGTTTTATATATTGTTTCTTCTATCCTTTCATATTTGCTTTCTATATTGATGATACATATAAGCCGTAAAGTAGTAAAAAAAATGAGGAGTGATTTGTTCTCTAAATTATCATCTCTTCCCGTAAATTTTTTTGATACTACGCAAACCGGAGAAATAATAAGTATAATTTCATATGATATCGATACGATAAACGCTTCCCTTTCAAACGATATCGTTCAGATTTTTACGAGTGTTATAACGGTTGTAGGTTCGTTTGTAATGATGCTTACAATATCACCGAAATTAATATTAATTTTTATTGTAACAATTCCTATATCAATAATATTTACACAGCACCGTTCAAAAAAAGTAAGTCCGCTTTACCGTAAAAGAAGCGAAGAGCTCGGTGAATTAAACGGATTTATAGAAGAAATGACAGCGGGACACAAAACTATTAAAGCTTATAACCGTGAAGATGTGATACTTGAAAAGTTCGAAGAAAAAAATTCTTTTGCAGCCGACGCAAATTTCAGAGCTGATTATTATTCATCGGTAACAGGTCCCGCTGTAAGTTTTATAAATAATATATCGCTTGCTTTGATTAGCATATTCGGAGCGGGTTTATACATGGCAGGATCGATGAAGCTGGGCGGAGTTTCTTCGTTTATTATGTATTCAAGAAAATTTTCAGGTCCTATTAATGAATTTGCAAATATATTAGCGGAACTTCAATCAGCTCTCGCAGCCGCTGAACGCGTTTTTCGGCTGCTTGATTTGGAACCCGAAACTCCTGATTCGGAAAATGCTTTTGTAATGGGTAATATATCAGGAGATGTTGAAATAAAAAATGTTACATTCGGTTATATTCCTGAAAAAAATATTTTACATAATTTTAATTTATTTGCCGAACGCGGTAAAAAAATCGCTATCGTAGGTCCTACAGGAGCAGGTAAAACCACTATAATAAATTTACTTATGAGATTCTATGATCCTGTATCCGGAGTCATAAAAATTGACGGCCACGATATAACTTCTGTCACGAGAAAAAGCCTGCGTAAAGCATTTACAATGGTATTACAGGATACTTGGATGTTTCACGGAACTATATATGAAAACATTGCATACGGCAAAGAAAATATTACACAAAAAGATGTGGAAGAAGCTGCCGCAGCGGCTAAAATACATAATTTTATAATGTCGCTTCCCGATGGTTATAATACAATTTTAACAGACAACGCAGTTAACATATCAAAGGGACAAAAGCAATTGTTAACCATAGCCAGATCGATGCTGGTAGATTCTGAAATATTAATCCTTGACGAAGCTACTTCAAATGTTGATACACAAACCGAAAGAAGAATCCAATCTGCAATGTTAAAGCTGATGCAAAACAAAACATGCTTTATCATAGCGCACCGCCTGTCAACTATACAAAACGCAGATTTGATAATTGTTTTGAATATGGGTGAAATTATAGAAAGCGGTACACACGATCAATTGCTTGAAAAAGGCGGATTTTACGCGGAACTTTATACATCGCAGTTTGATTAATATATTTATATAATTGAAGAAAAAGAAAGTATTGCATATGAATAATAAAATAATAGAATACGCGCAAAAAAATTCCGTTCCTTATCATAACGGATGCGAAGATACATATTTTTTCGGAAATTCAGTTGTAGGAGCATCAGGTAAAAGCAACGGAGAATTAAATTTTTTGATAGGTCCCGATTATACCTCGCCTAATTTTATATCATCTGAAATAATTTGTGTAAAATTATCAAACGAAGAAGATTTTACGCAATGTGTTTTCGATATGAAACGTATTCGTAATACCGGTGTGTTTTTCGGACAGTATAATTACAATGGTTTAATAATATCAATGTTTGATTTTGCGGCTTTTGATTTGGAAAACAAAACAGATAATTATATCAGTACTCAAAACATAGTCAGAAAATTGTTTGTTAAAAACGAAACATCCAATAAAACAGATGTATGTTTTAAAATTAAAATATCGGAAAATGAAGATTATTCTTACATTGAAAATGATTATTTATTTTTAAAAAAAGATACGGAACAGTATTGTTTCGGTAACAGGGAAACTGTTAACTGGAAAGAACGTTTTTGCCGTATTTTTTGCGAAAACTCTTCATTGGTTGCATTTGATAATAAATATGATTTCATAAAATATTTATCATTAACTAATAATAGTATTGAATCTTTTTCCATTATCCATACAAATTATTATAATGAAAATGAAATAGATCCTAAAATAAATACGAATGAATTGCTAAAAAATACGATTTCGTACTGGAGCGAATGGATAAATTGCGGAAAAATGCCTAAAACAAATAATATAAAATATGATGATGCTGTCGAATCTCTGTTATTATCGGTAAAAATGCAGCAAAACCGTGACGGAGGAGCTATCGCCGGAATACGTAAATATGCAAATTCATACGTCAGAGATACTCATGGCTGCGCTCGGATGTTCAATGTATGCGGTTATTTTGAAGAAAGTAAAAAAATAATATTAAACATACATTCTAAATGGGAAAAAGCTTCGTTTATACCGAATTGGTGGTCCATGGGATCAGACACTTTTATAGGTCATTCGTTTAATAATGACGCTTCTGAAGTTACCGCTTATTATATATTTATGATACGTGATTATATAAAATACAGCGGAGATTCCGGTATATTGAATACTGTAAAACCATCAATGGAATGGGCGGCAAGGATTCAGCTCGACTGGCTTGTAAATCATGATTATACCATCGATTTCAACGGAGATGAAACGGAACAGTATTGCTGCAACAACGACGGCGAAGAATACGGAGGATTTGTTTCACCGGATTATCGCTGGAATAAAAACGATTTGTCATTTCCCTCAACAGTCGCCGCATTATGTTCTATAAAATATTATTCGGAACTTTTTAAATTAAATTTAAACGATGAATTACAAAAAATAAATGAAAAAATTGACAAGGTATTTTTAGATGAAGATATAAACTGTCATAACTGGGCAGTTGATAATTCGGAAGGTTTATATAAAAAACACTCGGGACAACTGACAAATTTTTTATTGTTACCACTTTGGATCGGTGCGGAATTAAATAATAATTATGAAATAACCGATGCTGAACAAACTATAAAATTTATAAGAGAGAACGGATTTTTACCTAATAGTCCTCAGGCTATGCAAGGTTTTTGCGGTCATACTATGGGAATGTTTTTGTATTGTATGACTAAAATCGATAATAAAATTATAGCTGATAAAGCGGCGGAAACAATTCTTAATTCAAATCTGCTTTCAAAATACGGAACTGTTTCGGAATTTTACGGGCCGTCCGTTGTTCCGAACGGTCATAACTGCAGAGGTTTTGAAGGAGGTATAACAGGAGAAGCTTTGGTTTATTATTTTAATAAAATATAGTATGAGGGGTACGAAAGAACGGTCGCTTTTGAAAAAGCTCCGCAAAACTTTAAAAAAAGCAGTTCAACTTTAAGTGATCTGCTTTTTTTCTTTTTATTTTCTTTTGTAATTCACTAAAAAAATTTAAGGTAATATATTGCCGGCAGATTTATATATGTCATACCATTCTTTGCGGGAAATACAGACATCGGAAGCGCAGCATATTTCTTTTATGCGTTTAATTTTAGTTGTCCCAGCAATAATCTGCATATCGGCAGGGTGACGCAATATCCAAGCGGCTACCGCTCCGTTATCGGTTATATTATATATTTTTGATATTTCGTTTATTTTTTCATTTAATTTTTCAAATTGCGGATTACCTAAAAAAGCACCTCCGAAAAATCCGAACTGATAGGGAGACCATGCCTGTATCGTTATATCGTTCAAACGGCAATATTCCAAAACACCGCCGTCACGGTTAATAGAACCTTCGTTTTCCATATTGACATTAATTCCGGCATCGATCATCGTCGTATTGGTTGGACTTAACTGAAGTTGATTTGCGTATAGTTTTCCTGTATATTTTGTAAGTAAATTCATTTGGGAAGGATTTTGGTTACTAACCCCGAAGTATTTAACTTTTCCTTTTTCTTTTAATTCAGAAAATGCTAGAGCCACTTCTTCCGGTTCCATTAAAGTATCAGGTCTGTGTAAGAGGAATGCGTCCAAATATTCTGTTTTTAAACGCGATAATATACAGTCTACGGATTTTATAATATGTTCATATGAAAAATCATATATACCGTCGTGAATAGCACATTTTGACTGTATAAAAACTTCTTCTCTTTTTATTTTAGTATCAATAAAAGCTTGTCCGAATAAACTTTCGCATTTTCCTCCGCCGTATATATCCGCATGATCGAAAAAATTTATACCGCCTTCATAAGAAG
>JAVBPA010000022.1:0-10865 GCA_031549925.1 Eubacteriales bacterium | reverse complement strand
CCGATATGATAGAGGGAATAACTTCATTCGGAGTTCAATTAAGCGGATATAATTATCTAGTTGACAGCTTTTCCCCGGAATATTCATTTTTGAAATATGTTTATGTCGATTATGTGATAAACGGAACTGTGGTTCCGATGTTTAAAAAATCTATTCCCGAAAAATTATTTGTACAATCAATATTAAAAGCAGATGAATATTTCTTTTTGAAATACAGCGGTACAGATAATAATACAATAATAAATTATAATAACAAAAATTATACGATAAAATCGAAATTCGCTAAAAAAATTTTAGCTTTCCATTGCTATAGAGATATAAACCAGCCTTCTCTTACCGAAGAATCAAAAAATGAATTAATAAAACAATTCCCGGATATTGTTAATAATCCAGGATATTATCTTGATATGTACGCATCAAACCGTGAGCTTCTAATATTGCTCGAACTTTATCTTGAAAGTGGAATTTATGATGAATATGTATTGAAAGACGGAACTTTTGACGCTTCTTGCCTCGAACTTTTACCTAATCTCCAAAATGTTTATTACAGGGGAGTAACGGCTGTTAACGAAAAACTTTCAGACGGAGTGCCGCGTTCGCATTATTACGAATATAAACCTGATAATGTTTATTTTTGATAATATATTTATAACTGTTCTCTCCGTTGACAAATTGTTAAAATGATGATATAATGCTCCTATATTAAAAGAAAGCAGGTGATAGTTATGAAAAACAATATATTAATTTCGTACCGTTATTGTCTCATATCTGTTGCCTTGTTTGTTTGATTTAAATATTAAATAAGGTAATTATTTTGACGCATCCGGTAAGAGGATGCGTTTTTTTATTTTAAATTTTTATTTGAGGTGATGTTTATTAAAAGATTAAAAAAATTATTACTCGGAATGGAATTGAATACATCGACTTATCACGAAATGTATAATGGAAGCCTCAAAGTTATAGATCCCAGTAAACCGTGGCTGCCGCCGGAAAAAAGATATGATCCCACTTATTACCATGAAGATATTGGATTTAAAATTATTGGTACACACAAATTGGCACAGGATATACCGACCGTAATGATTAACATTCCACTGGAACGATTATCAATTAATTCGTTCGATATTAGCGAATACAATGTGCATATCGCAGATTATTGTCTTCGTGATTTCGCCCCTTACATAAATTCATTGAATAATGAATTATATAACCGTTCCCGCCCGGACAATGAAAACGGAAAATATTATTTGCATAATCCGGGAGGTGAAGTAATGGTGCGAAATACATCATTCATTACTCTTTGTCCCCGGCGTGATTATGAATTTGATACGGGATGTACAGGACTTCTTCTGCCCATAGAAAAACAACTTCCGCCGCAAAAATGTTTATGTTTTATGTTACAAGTACAACTGCCAAAACGAAAACTGCGAAAAACTATTCAAATGCTTTGCCGGGATCTTCCTGAAACAATAGATTTGTTTATTGCGCAATTTGATAATAAAAAAATGGAAAATATTATTACCCTTGCGAAAAAACAGCTTGTTATCCGAAATTGGTTAAAGGAAAATAATTATTGCGCTTTTATTGCTAACGGCAGTATTCTTCCCCGATCCAAAGGAACTACTCTGCCTATGGAAAATGCTGTTCCTTTCCGATCTGAACCGGCAGATGAAGTTGAACTTTTCGGTGTTAAAGGTATGGGAATCAAAAGAGGGGTAACTGTAATAACCGGAGGAGGATATTCAGGTAAATCTACCATATTGGATGCAATTTCGGCAGGAATATATGATCATTGTTTTGGTGACGGACGTGAACTATGTATTACTGACGAAAGTGCCGTTACAATTTCCGCTGAAGATGGAAGAAGCGTTAAAAATGTCAATATATCGCCTTTTATTAAATGGCTTCCTTCAGGAAATACAATCGATTTTTCCACAGATCATGCTTCCGGTTCCACATCACAAGCGGCAAATATCATGGAAGCTGTCGATTCCGGTGCGCGGCTGCTTCTCATTGACGAAGACCGTAGCGCTACCAATTTTATGATTCGTGACCGTATGATGAAAGAATTAATTAAAAAAGAACCGATAACGCCATTTACCGAACGGGTAAACGAATTATATACAACAATCGGTGTTTCAACAATTTTAGTTATCGGCGGAAGCGGAGAATATCTTTCAGTTGCTGATAAAATATATTTAATGGACGATTTTCTTATTTATGATGTAACCGAAAAATCAAAATTAATCTGTTCTTCCCATGGTTTAAAGTCCGAAATTCTTCCCTTTTCGGATTGGTCGCAAAAACGAATTTTGTCAAGCGAAAAGTTTAGTTCTTATCCGGAAGGAAAAAGCAGCGAACTTTTGGAAGTATCGGATATGGGTTTTATTTTAATAGGTGATGAAAAAATCGATTTAAGAGGACTTCATGATCTGGTAACCAAGCAACAACTTGATTCTCTCGGTTTTATGCTGCGTTTTTTGGAACTTTCAAATACCGATCAAAAAATCGATATAAAAAGAAAAATCGATGATCTCTACGATCGTATCGAATCCGAAGGATTGGATATCATTTATTCATCATACTTCACTACTTGCCGGCGTTTTCTTGATTTACCGAGAAAACAGGAGCTATTATCTGTGATAAATAGAATGCGCAAAATAAATATGGAAAAAATTTTTTTATAATATTTTAAATAAAAATCTCTGTCATAATATTATTTCCATGACAGAGATTCCTCTTTATTTATTTTTATCTATTTTTATTTATATTCATCAATTTTCTTTTTTTTCATTTCCGTTTTTTTATAACGCAAATAAACAGGAATTCCAATAGCGGAGGATGTTATTAATACCATTAAAACGAGCAATATCCAATCCAGAGCGGCTGGATAATTTTGCCCGAAAATAACACTTGTCGCAACTTTTTTATAAGTTGATATACTGGAAAAAGCGGCTTCTCCGTTGTAATTTTCAGCATCAGCCAAATTTTCGCTTACCGAACCTGTTTTTATATCCATTTCGGATATAGACAGCGAACCTGAAACTGTTCCGTATATCAGAGCTTGATTATCAGAATTAACTACCAAATCAAGTGCGTTTAATGTTAAATCGCGTTCGGATAATATTCCGCCTTTTGCGGTTATTATACTATGCCCGAGTTTGACAGACCTTGCGTTTATCGAATTAATTCCTCCGGATATTATATGAATCCCTCCGGATATTACAAACGGAATAAACTTAGATCTGATTCCATATTCTCCGCCTTCAATATTGTAAGTTCCGTCAAGAATCATAATACGCGCACGTTCATCGTTTAAATTGCTGTAAAGTCCTATTTCTCCGCCTTTTAATGCAAGAGAACCCGAACCTTTAAAAGTAGTGTTTCCGGAACATAAAAGCGCGTATTTACCGGCTGTAATCGTATTTGTTCCTTCCAAAATGACTGTTGCGTCTTTTGGAATTTTAAATCCGTAATCGTCTTTTGTATCGATATTTAAATTAGTTAAAGTGAGAGTATCAGTGCGATTAGCCCAATAATACCCGGGTCCTGACTCGTTTTTTGTGACATTAATTAAATTAATTGTACTGGTAATGGTTTCATTTGTCTCAGCGGCATATTGAGGTATAGATAATAATACAAAAATCGTTATAGCAATGATACAGATAATACTTTTTCTTTTCATTTTAATATCCAATTATATGGTTTTTTTATTTCATTTCACTACATTGTATACTAGCATTAATTTATATATTATATATAAATCCGCTGTTAATATTTATAATATTTTAAAATAAAATGTCGTTTGATTTTAACTTATTGAAAATATAAATAAGTTTTTTTATAATAAAATTCGCTTTACAAATATTTAAGTTTAATATATAATACAATAAAATTTATATTATTGCAATATCTATATTTATAAAATTCGGGAGGCTTTTATGGCAGAAAACAAAATTATTAAAGCTCGCGAAACTATGAGTTCAAAAGAAAGAGTCAGGTGTGTTTTTTCCAGAGAAAAACCTGACAGAGTTCCGATAAATTATCTTTCTAATCCGGGTGTTGACAAACGCTTGAAGGAATATTTGGGTCTTGACGCAAATGATACTCAAGGTTTATTTAATCAATTAGGAGTTGATTTCAGAGGTATGGGTGCGCCTTACACGGGTCCGGCACTACACACATCTAAAAGAAACGACCGTATTGTAAACGGTATGTACGGTTGGACATACCGATGGATAGCAAACGAAAGCGGAGGATATTGGGATTATTGCGATTTTCCTCTCGAAAATGCCGATTATGATGAAATTGCCGGATGGAGTTTACCTGATCCTGATTTATATAATTACGAATCACTGGAATACGGTATTCGTGCAAATGAAGATTACGCACTTCACTTAGGTAATGCCGGACTCGCTTGTATAATAAATCATATGGGATTTTTCCGTGGTATGGAGCAGGCTCTTGTTGATTTAATAACCGATGATGAAGGCGGTATGCTTTTGGTTGACCGTTTTATTACAGGACAGCTTAAAGTTTTTGAACGCGAATTGGATTTTATAAAAAAATATGCGACAAATCATGGTAAAAAAGTTAATGATATCGTAGATTTTGTTTGGTTTGGAGAAGATCTCGGAACGCAGCATACCCCTCTTATATCGCACGATTTATTTTTAAAGCAGATACTCCCGCGTCAAAAACCGTTTTTCGATTTATGTGATATTTATAATCTTCCGACTTTAATGCATACCTGCGGTTCTTCAAGCTGGGCATATAACGATTACATATCGATAGGCCTGAAAGGCGCCGACACTCTTCAACCGGAAGCCAAAAATATGGATCCCCAATATTTAAAAAAGACATTCGGAGGAAGACTTATATTTCACGGTTGTATATCAACAGGCGGTCCAATGGCTTTCGGAAATGTGCAGGAAACTGTTGAAAACTGCGAAAACATTTTAAACATAATGATGCCGAATTACGAATATTGTTTTTCACCCACTCATTCGCTGCAAGATAATACTCCTCCCGAAAACATAGTTGCGGCATATAACACCGCACATAGATTAGGAAAATATTAAAAATACAGCATTAAATTCGCTTTTTTGCGAAAAAAGCTTTGCAAAAAACGTTATTTGTTTCAAAAGTTTTGCGGAGCTTTTCTCAAAAGCGACCGCGTCCTAGTAACTTTCGTCTACATTCTATCACGGATATTTTTATCCGTGTTTTTTTATTTGCTTATATATTTGATAACAAATGCATATAATATTTTTGTATTATAAATTATTTTATAATTTTTTTATCCATCGGTAACTGTTTGTCCAATAAGCCGCTACGGTACATTTTAAAATTTGATCGCTTTTTAAGCAAATAAATACAATAACAGGGCTTAAATTTAACACAAAGGCTGATAACAAAGCTGATGGAATGGCAACAAGCCACATATGAATCGCATCGTTTATCAATGTTATTTTTGTATCTCCTCCGCCTCTTACAATACCGGTAAAACAAGCCATTTGATATGCTGTACCCATAACCGATATCGAATTAACACCCATAAAAGAAATTGCCATTTTATACGTATCAGGAGTTATATTATAAAAACCGATAATAAAATCTTTAAATACAAATAAAGCTCCTCCAGTCAGCAATCCGAGTATCACATAACTAAATTGAAAAGTTCTGACATATTCTTTAATGTAAGATGTTTTTCCTTCTCCGAGTGTTTTTCCTATAATAACCGAAGTTGCGGAAGCCGCTCCGTACACTACTACAGATATCATTTGAAAGACTGTAGCCGCAATAGAATTCGCGGCAATTGCGGATTCACCGAGGTGACCTAATATACCTGTTTGAACCGCTTGAGCAACACCCCATAATCCCTGAGCCATAATAAGCGGTAAACTGATACGTATATAACTTTTAAAAATTTCACGGTTAAAATTAATATAATCATAAAATTTTAAATGGAGATTTTTATCATGGAAACCAATATAAAAAAGTACAACGATCAATTCAACGGCGCGTGATATAAGTGTGGCAAGAGCAGCACCCTGTACTCCCATTTCCGGAAATATCCATATTCCGTATATCAGAAGATAATTTAATATAATATTGGAGAACAATGCTGACAATGATACAAAAAAACCTACTTTTACATTTTGCACACTCCGCATTGTAGCGATTAATATGTTTGTTACCGTAAACAATATGTAAGAAAAACAAATTATTCGGGAATACTTAACACCTTCGGCTATTACATTTAGTTCGGGAGTCATCAAATATAAAATCTGCGAAGGGAAGAAAAACATAGCAAGGCATAAAATTAATCCTCCGCAAAAAGCCAGTCTCATACCCACGGAAGCTACGCGTTTTATTCCTTCAATATCTTTTTTACCCCAATATCTAGAAGCAACTACTACAATTCCCTCTCCGAAACCTAAAATAATCATTTGCAAAAGAAATTGTATTTGATTAACCAGTGCGATTCCCGACATAGATGTTTGATTATACGCACCGATCATTATATTATCAGCCAGATTTACGCTGTATACGATAACATTTTGAAGTGCGATAACAAGAGTCATTGAAAAAAAAGTTTTGTAAAAATTTTTATCACGGGTAAAAAAATTCATGTTACGCCTGTCTCATTCCGCCGGTTATTATATTTGGGATATTTGCGTTCTAATATCCGGTTCATTATTATTTGCTGTTTCTCTTGATATGTTCCTGCTTCCCGCAAAAATTATTTTAGGCGGATTCACCGGAATTGCCACATTGTTGAATTTATTTTTTAATTTCCATATCGGAGCAGCAATATTTATTTTAAACATTCCGTTTATGCTTGTCAATATAAAATATTACGGAATTCGTTTTTTATTTAAATCATTTGTCGGAATTATAATAACTTCAACATTAACCGACATTTTATCCGGTTTCATTTATACATTTTCCGATCCTCTTACTTGTTCCGTTTTCGGCGGAATTTCAATGGGTGTCGCATGCGGAATAATGTTCAGCCGGGGTTATACTACAGGAGGAACCGATCTTGTTGCATGGATGCTTAAATATCACATGCCGCATATTTCCATCGGAAGATTGATATTCATATCCGACGCAGCTGTAATTGGAGCCGCAGCTATTGTAAACAGAAAATTTTCGGGGTTGCTTTGGTCGATGATAACCGTTCTAATATGTTCTAAATCTCTCGATACTACTATGCGTATTGTTTCAAAAGTATGTAATTTTCAAATATCAAAATATAAAAATAAGTACAGTGAGTAACAATAAATGAAAAAATTGAAATTGTTTGCAGCCAATGTTTTTTTATTGACTTTGGTATCATTTTTACTTCGGGCTATCGGAGTAGGATTTAATATCTATGTTTCCAATCGACTCGGAGCTGCCGGAATGGGATTGTTTACGCTTATTATGTCAGTATACGGTTTTGCGGTTACCGCTGCGCTTTCTGGTGTAAATTTAGGTTCTACGCGTCTTGTTGCCGAAGGTATAGGAAAAAATTCGGATTCAACAATACGTTCAGCTATGAAGAAATGTTTATTATATGGTTTTAGTTTCGGAACAGTTTCTGCTATTTTACTATTTACTCTGTCATATCCGATAGGAAAATTTTTATTATCGGACGAAAACAGTATCATACCACTCCGGATATTATCAATAAGCTTGCCTTTTATATCTATTTCATCGGCTTTTTTGGGATATTTCAATGCGGTGCGACGTGTTATAAAAGGAGCGGCAGCTCAAGTTCTCAGTCAAATAATACGTGTTTGCATAACCGCTTGGTTTATATCATTTTTGATGCCGAAAGGTATAATGTATGCGTGCGCCGCAATAACATTAGGTTCTGTAATAAGTGAAGGTTGTACTTGTCTTTATCTCACTATAATGTACGCGGTTGACCTTAAAAAACATAATAAACCCGAAGGCAAAGCGGAATCAGGATTGCTCCGGAAATTGTTTTCAATTTCAATACCCGTAGCTTTTACTACATATGTCAGATCGGGTCTTGTTACGGTAGAACATTTATTAATACCTCCGGGTCTCCGCAAATTCGGTTCATCAGGGGAATCTGCCGTAGCTTCATACGGAGTTTTATGCGGAGTTGTTTTACCTGTTATACTCTTCCCCATGGCTTTTTTATCATCATTTGCAAATTTGCTTGTACCTGAAATAGCGGAAGCTAAAGTTAAAGGAAGTTTCGATAGAATAAATTACATAATTTCAAGAACAATGCAGATAACATTAATATTTTCAATAGGTATAGCAGGCTTTATGATTTGTTTTTCCGGTGAAATAGGAAGTTTTATTTCAGAAAGTCCTGAAGCTGTCAAATATATAAAAATATTAGCTCCCCTGATACCGGTTATGTACATTGATCATATAACAGACGGAATTTTAAAAGGTCTTGGCGAACAGCTTTATTCAATGCGCGTAAATATAACCGATGCGGGTATAAGTTGTTTGCTTGTTTTTTTATTGCTTCCTCATACGGGAATTATAGGTTATATAGGGATAATCTATTTTTGCGAAATATTAAATACGGCTTTAAGCGTTGTCCGTTTATTAAATATTACATATGCCAAAACAAAATTGTTCCGTTGGCTTGCGCTTCCCTTGATTTGTATTTCATTGTCCGCTTTTTTATTAAAAATGTTATTTGATATATTACATATAGTTCTTGAAGTAAATATTTATTCAATTATATTTTACATTGTTTCCGCAGGCTTGTTATATTTTATTTTACTCAGAATATGCGGCAGTATTACGAAAGAAGATATGAAATGGGTTAAATCAATAATAAAAAATTAGAGGAGCTGTAAAACAACTCCCCTTTTTCGTTTTTCGGTTTTATTTCAATACATATACTCTGACGGATTTCCGTCCGAATTCCCAAGCTTTATCTTCATCTTCTTCGGTGGGACCCATGTAAACGTCAATTATTTTATCGATAATTTTTGAACCTGTATCTTCCGCATAAACAATTCCGATATCAAGTGAATCTCCGACAACATAACACTTACTTCCGAGAGGTATAACGTTGGGATCTACGGCAATCATTCCGATATCGACTTGTTTCCCGGATTTTGTATATTCGGTAAACATCGGGCCTCCGTACGCGGTAGCTATAGCATCCACATAATATGAATACTGATGTTTTATTCCGCGGCTATCACGGTAAACTCCTCCGACTCCGAGCTCAACTACTTCATTAATCACTGCGATAGTTTCTGTTTCATCGATTACTTCTTCTCTTTGAAGCTCACCATCCACATAATATTGAAGTAAATTGCGTTTAATCAATCCGTTTCTGCCTTCTCTGAGAACATTAGCCGTATCTATCGGTATAGTTTGTAATTCTATTGTTTCTGTATTATACGAAACTATTTCTTCTATTGATATTTCATAAACATCAATTTTCCGGAGAATAACATTCATGCCGTCTTTTATAACCGTATCTTCCGGATAATTTATTTCGTCGTTCAAATCCGGATATAAACCTTGGCTGCTAAGTAATTCTTTAACTGTTATGCCTTCCGTGTTGATTATTCTTTCAGTTTTGCCTGTTGTCAGTTTTACGTTATATGAGGGTTCATATGTTTGTAAAACATTGTTTTTGTTATCAAAAAGTAAATTTGATACATTTTGTTTTGAAACATAACCTATATTAAAATTATTGAAAATTTTATCCGTTACGAAAAATACTATCAAAATACTGAAAATTATCAATATTACCGCTGTTATACGGTCGGTTGTGCTTGGTGATAAGCTGCCGTAAATTTTTCGCAGGCTTTCTATACTTTTTCTTTTCAAAGCCGAGTTCTTTTTTGGATAAAGCATATCCGTTTTATTATCAGACATTTATACAACCTCTTTTGTTTTTAAAAAGGACGGTTATAATAATACCGGAGGTAAGAATATTTATAAAGCTGTATTTATTATAATTATCTCTTTTGTATACAATGCAAAAAAAATGGGGAGGAGAATTAAAAAATGAACTATTTCCGAAATGAATACCTAAAAATACATTATAAAATGCATTTATTTTTTAATTCGATATAAATAAATTATTTTTTTAATTTTTAAAAATATTACATGGTTCAAATGATACAACGAAATTTTTTATTTTCTAATAATTTTTACAATTACTATTTTGCGAATAAAATATTATCCAATTATAAAGTTTTTTCATTCAATTATCCTCAATCCAAGCTTAGGTTTCCATTATTTCACTATATATGGCTTTTGTCTTGGGAATTCTATATAATTAAATATTTTAAATCGAAATATATTATAGATTTTTCCGCAAAGATTTTTTATTTTTTCATTATAATAACATTTATCTGCTGTATGAACCTAAAAATCAAAATGTATTTGTTCCTATCAATTGCTTGATATAAATTCATTATCATCGTTTCTGCTCCACACATTTCCATACCACCGATAAAATGTAAAATGCGAATCATCGTTACATACTCATTTATTTATCTTAGATTTATTTGTGCATATAGGTAATTAATAGTTTCATTTATTGCGTTACCATAATATTGCACAAATTTATTGCGAAAATCGATCGTCTTCTGTGTTTCTTCAGTTGTATTACATTTCATGATTTTACATAGCAATTCTTCTTCTGTTTCTGCATAAGTAAAATAATTTCTAATATCAAAATATATTCCACGTTCATTTTCGTATTTTTTATAATAGTATGTAAATAAAAATATTGGTTTATTGGTAATAGAATAATCAAAAATGATGCTCGAATAGTCAGATATTAATAAATCTGAAGCTATAATTAAATCATTTAAACTTTCATACATTGAAACATCTTTTATATAACTACTCTC
>JAVBPA010000117.1:0-22940 GCA_031549925.1 Eubacteriales bacterium | reverse complement strand
GCTGTATAATATTTCTCTGCTGTTCCAGCACTGAGGTATCATATCTGCATATTTTTTTGAATTTTCAAAATCGCCGCGCTTCATGCAAAAAAAAGATAAATCATATATCGTTTTAAACCGTAGGTCATTATTTGTGCTTTCTCGAAGCAGACGTTCGCCGATTGTTATCATTTCATTGTAACTTTCATTTTCATTAAATTTCCACCCGAGTGCATACATTAAACCATGTAAAATAATATGATTATTTGGAAATTCTTTTTGCGCTTCACGCCATATAGAAAGCCGTTGATCTATTCTTTCACTTTCAATTCCGACTTTGTTATAAATTTCCGTTGTTCTTGCTTCATACTCTTGAATTTTTGCGTTTATCGCAATGTCTTCTATTCCTAAAAGTTTATCGGAAGTCACGTTATAATATAGCGCGAGCGCAGGGATTAAAGTGATGTCTGGATAACCGTCGCCGCATTCCCATTTGCTGACAGCCTGTATAGATATGCCGAGATGGTCTGCGAGTTCCTGTTGCGTATTTCCTTTTTCCTTGCGGAATTTTTTTAAATTTTCATTAATTGTTATATTCATAAAATCACCTTTTTAATATAAAGTGATAAGCGCTTATCCTGATTTTATTATATCCCAATTTTATTTTAGCGTCAATAACCGCATTGTTGAACTATGGTGGAAAATATCCACGATTAGTTGATATAGAGAAATAAATATCTGCATATAATATAAATACTGTTCATTTGCTTTATTATAGCAAAAACCTGCCGCAAAAGCAATTTCAGCTTTCTCGGCAGGTTATGACTTTGGCAGGGGTAGAAGGATTTGAACCCTCGGCACGCGGTTTTGGAGACCGCTGCTCTACCAGCTGAGCTATGCCCCTTTATGTTGATTATCGGACATCGGACGAACGCTTAGGTATTATAACATAATGTTTATATAAAATCAATAGGTATACGTAATTTTTTTCACGATATTTAAAATTAAACCTAAAAATCCAAAATCATTGACTTAATTATATAATGGCATTATAATGATTTTAGTGTTATATAACAAAAAAAAGGAGAAAAAATATGTTGAATTATTCGGTTATTTTAGGCAATGTAGGACAATGCTCCGACAGGTATATGACGGATGGTTACGGGCGCAAATTTGAAATTCCGGAACTGTTTGAAAGAGTCGCTTCGATTAAAGGGGTTACCGGGGTAGAATACATAGGCAACTGGCATGTTTCGGATAAAACCATAAATTTATTATCTTCTCAAATAGCGCAGTACGGATTCAAATCCGTGGCAATTATCCCCGATCATTTCGGAACAAAACATTGGGGAAGCGGAGCTTTTACTTCAACCGACCCGCAAATCAGAAAATTAGCCGTCAAAGAAACTCTTGATATGTGTGCTTTCGCCCGTGAGCTGGAATGTGATACAATTTCTATCTGGAACGGTCAGGACGGTTACGATTATCCGCTTCAGGCTGATTATATCGATGCTTATAAATGGCTGCTGGACGGTCTCACCGAGTGCTGCGAAAAGGCTCCTGATATGCGTATATCACTCGAGTATAAACCGAAAGAACCGCGCTGCCATTGCTTTATTCCGAATGTATGGTCGGCACTTACATTAATCGCGGAAAGCAAGCAAACTAATATGGGTATAACAATCGATGTCGGTCACAGCTTCGAAGCTTATGAAAATGTATCGGAGGCTATCTGCGCGGCCATGTCCCGGAACAGAATGTTCCATTTCCATATGAACGATAACTGGAAACTGTGGGACGACGATATGATAGCGGGATCTGTTCATACTATAGAATATATAGAAATGTTCTACTGGCTGAAAAAGCTTAATTATACCGGATTCATTTCGACCGATCAGTATCCTTACCGCGAAGACAGCAGAGACGCCGTGGAACAAACGGTACTTTGGATGCAGACATTCGAAAAATTAGCGGAAAGAATTGACATGGACAAAATGCAGCAAATACTGAACCAAAACAACGCGGTAGCTTCCAGCGCGTATATGCGTAAAATTATGTTCGGAGATATTTTATAAAACCCGGAATGATTTTTTTCGCTAAAACTGAAGGCAAGGGGTACGGGGACGCGGTCGCTTTTGAAAAAGCTCCGCAAAACTTTTGATATATTGAAAGATTTTTAAAAAAATTATTTTCCGCTTCGGAATATCAAAAGCTTGCTGAAAAGATAGTTTACAACAATAACAAATACGGCGATTATAGCTTTTACCGCCATATCGTAAAAATATAATTGTTCGACAAACAGCCAGACACAGAATGTCTGAAAAAGTCCGGAGATAACCCGCATTGACGAAAAGGTTATAAATTGACGGAGTACAAAAAGCGGATTTTTAATATTATCGCGGAAAACAAAGATTTTATTGACGATATACGCAAATATAATAGCGGCGGCGATGCTGATTCCCTGCGAAAGCGTTTCATCCATATACAATAATCTGGTGAATACCCAATAAATGCCGAAATCAACCAAAGTAGTAAGGACTCCGAATATACCGTATACTATTATTTCACGGTATTTTATCAGCAGGTTTTTAATTTTGTACGTCATTAATTTTTTGTTTTACATACTCCTTATATTGTTCTTGCAATTTCAGCATGTTGATTGCTGCGAGAAGAGCCTTTGATGAAAGATTTTGAGGAAGATGTAGAATTTGTGCAAGCTCATCGCGTTTTTTTGCGCTTTCGTCTTTTCCGGAAAAACCATCTCCGTAAAATTGTATTTTGGATATCTCTTCTTCATTAAAAATTCCGATTTCCGTTTCCTCAGATGTTGAATAGGGTTTCAGAGCTGCTATCAAAAGTTCTCTGTCAATCCCTTCAACGCCGAGGAGACCTTCTTTTGACGCCTGATTTTTTCTGCGTTCTTTTCCGGTTATCCGGGGAATATATGTGTGATAAACACTCCCCGCGGGAAGAATAGAATTTATGTATCTGCGTATTACAAGACCCGCTCCGTCGCTGTCGGTCAAAACAATAACACCGCGGGTTTCGGCTAAACGGCGTATAAAACCGCGTTTTTCATTTTCTTTGAATATACCGAATCCGTCCGTTATGATTACATTCGCGTATGCTATTTGACATACCGCGGCTTTATCATATTTTCCTTCGACAATTATTGGTTTATCAATTATGAGTTTATTCATCGGATGTTAAATCTTCTTTATTTGTATCCTTTATTTTTGATTTTTTATATTTTATCCGTATCAGCAGATTTATTGTAAATAAAGCCGAGGGCAAAGCCAAAGCGAAGCAAAATTTTAAAGCCGTCGGCGGTATCAATCCGATAAGACAATTAACCGAAAGAAGCGGCAAAGTAAAAAGAAGCATCATAAATCTTAAAAAAGCGGTCATGTTCGGAATGGATATCGATATCGGAATATTGAATATATTGAAAAAAGCATAAAAAACGAATCCGATAAGAGCGGTACCCCAAAAGAAAACTCCGAATCCGGATAGCTCGGCGGATTTTTTTTTGTAAACCAAAAGACCTCCCGCAATATAAATAAATAAAGCGGAAACGGAAAAGCCAAGAGCGGCGGCATTTGATATACCGGTTACATTCAATCCCTCAAGTATATTCACAATACCTGCCGAAAGGGTAATAATTATGTGAAATACGGCGCAGAGAGCAGTGAGACCGGCTTTTGTAATAAATGTTTTTTTCATTAAACAGAGTTTATTATTAAACTTGATTTTTTTGTTTGTTTGTGTTATTATATGAATAAATTTATTTATAATTAGTTTATAAATAAATAATATTGTTTCATCTCCGGAGGAAATTTATGCCGATAGTAAATGAAATGGCAAACGCAGCCGAATTTACGGTAGAAAAAAGAGTTGAGGGCGTATATCGTTTAAAACGGATTCTGTTATGGATCGCTTATTTTGCCGTTCCGCTGATATTTATGGCTGTTTTAATGGCGACAAGTTTCGGGGCGGTTGCTTTAATTGTTTTTATTCCGATTTATTTTCCTTTTTTGCTTCCCAAAATAGTATACCCCGCTTTTCATCGGTATGTTCAGATAGAATATGAATATAATATTGTATCCGGCGGATTTTTAGTTAATTACATATACGGACGCAAAACACGCAAGCCCTGGCTCAATCCGGTAAATATATCGAGTATGGATACAATCGCGCCTTACAGCGGCTCTTATAAATCTGACGCTGAAAAAAATATATATGATATCAGATATGAAGCCGTTGCCTACATGGCTCATCCGGATAATTATTACGCTACCTTTACAAATGAAAACGGACAGAAATGTATAGTGTTTTTTCAGGCTACAAACAAAATGCTGAAGCTTTTTTCGTTCCATAACCGTAATACTGTTATAAGGGAGCTTACTATATAAAATAAACGCAGCAAACAAAGCTTACCTGATTAAATATACGCCATATTCCAATGTAATAAAAATTCTTTCCCCTGCATATGTTTAAACATAAATGTATAATTTACGTGCAGGGGATTTTTTTATGCTTAAAAATCGGTATATCTTTTTGATATTATTGCTTATATTATCGGTAAATATTTTGCTGTCATGCGCGGAAAAAAACGCGTCACTTCTTGATTATCAGGTTTATCCGATGACGGTTAAAGGCTCTTATACAAGCGGAGACATAAACGCGGAAATAATTGCTGTTTTATTGTCGGGGGGGGAAGGAACGGTCGAATATTTCTCCCCGGCGGCACTTGAAAGTATTAAAGTAACCATATCGGAAGCCGGAAATATTCTTGAAGCTCAGGGGGTTTCACTGCCGCTTGTAAATAAAGAAAAGATAAGCGACGCGGAGATTATTATCGCAATGCTTTCTCTTGATTCCGAACAGCTTGTTTTAACCGAATCGGCGGATAAGAACCGGGAAGCCTCAGCTGTGTTTGAAACAAAATACGGCAGAGTTTGCGTTACATACAATCAGGAGGGTATACCTCAAAAATTTGAAACGGAAGATTCATCACTCGTTTTTTTTGCGGAAAAAATCGAAAACGGGTCTGAATAAAATTTAGAGAATTCTTAGTATAAGATTTAGAGAGTTCCCAGTTTTAGTCCCTGTTCGACAAAATATTTATAAGTTTCATAACGGACGGTTTTCGGTATCGAATGGTCTGAATGAAGTACATAACCGCCGTTTTTAACAATCGGAATTTTCTTTTGAAGCTCTTCGTCTATAACGTCGCGGTCGTTTGAATACAGACATCTTACGTCAATCCCGCCGATCAGCGCAATTTTATCGCCGTGGTTTTTATAGATGCGCAAAAGATCCATGCCCGCTTTCACTTCGATAACCTGTAACGCGTCTATTCCCGCGCGTATCATTCCCGGAATCAGAGGCTCTACAAAGCCGCAGGAGTGCATAACAACCGGTATTCCTTTTGAATGAGCATAATCGCAGGTAGCCTTGTGAGAAGGATAAATAAACTGATCATACATAGCGGGCGACATAAACGGGGAATTTTTATAACCCATATCCTCATAATACCAGATACCGTCGGGATAACCGCATTCCTCAAACAATATTTTTTGCAGTTCGAGATGAAGCGTAGCATATGTTTCGCACATATCGCTGACCCAATCGGGATCTTCAATCATAGCGACAAGCATATTTTCATGACCTGTTATCGGATGCATACATTCAAAAACATGAGCTCCGCTCCAGAAGAAGAAGCGTTCCCGCTGAGCTGCGTATGCTTTTACGTTTTTGTATCCTTCAAAATTGATTCTGCGTCTGAATGAAGCGGGATCAAGCAGCTTGGGTTTTATAAGTCTATCCCAGTCCTCGCGGCATTTTATATCAAAATCAATGTGCTCGGGCGTTGTGTCGTGCTTTTTATGGCGGCGCAGAGTTGCGTAATTTCCGTCCTTCGCAGTATATGTATCTTCATCTTCCCTTACGATATAAGGCTGAAAATCGAGATCGGCGCACAGATTATTTGTTCCGCATAAAGTCAAATCAAATCCGAAGTGGTCATCAAAGTTTTCGCCCGGTTTAATTTGTGATGTTTTATCTTCCCCGCCTGTCCACGCGTTGTAGGTATCTCCCCAAAAATGTTCATACAAACCTATCCTGTCAGGCTTTTCTCGGTTTAAAATTTTTCTTATTCTTTCTTTGCCGGTCATCATAAATTTTCCCTGCCTTTTTATTATAAATATGTTTAATATAAATATTATAGGTTATATATAAATTATGATTGCATATATCGTAAATTATTACAAATAATTATAATTTTATTTCAATTCAATTATAGTCTCCTTTTTATTTTTGTCAATGATTGATTTTTTCTTTTTTTTATTATAATATAAGCTTATATACTGCTGTACCTGAAAATATAAAAAAATGATGAATAAAACGGAGGATAAAATAAAATGAGTCATTTATTGCCGTTGCCGCCTTTAAAAGAAAATGAATATTTGGATTTTCCCTATTTTCCGAATAGTCTCTGCCTTTTTGTATACCGGAATTGGGGAATGATTTCGCCTTCTGTCATAGCAAAAACGATCGAAGCCGATACATGTGATATAATAAAGCTCGCGTCCGATATGGGGCTTGCGGAAAATCCGGATATTTCAGACGAATGGTTAATCAAAGGCTACATAACTTTGATACGCCAAAACTGGCATTTGATAACTTATGATCAGCTTTGCCTGCTTCTCGGCTGGGATATTGAAAAACTCGCTTATATTTTAAAAGAAGACGATTTTTTAGATATAAAACTCGGCGGAATAAAACCCGATGTTCCAAAGTTAATTTGGAAACCCCTGACTGATGAAGAATATGAAAAACTTGAATCTGTAAGGGAAGCGACAATAAATTTTGAAAAAAATCTCCCTTTAATAAAAATTCCCCCTTTCGCTTTCAAACCGTTTTTCAACGACGCTGCCACGTATTCCCCTCGCGGAATATCATTTGAAAATTCTATATTTACAGACAGAATAGTATATTCATACTGCGCTTTATACGGAGATACTTTTGCGGAAAACGCAATGGAATCTTTTCCCGACGAATTACTGCGCGCTTATGAAGCTGTGGGAGTAAACGGAATATGGTGTCAGGCAGTGCTTTACACATTAGTTGAGTTTCCGTTTGATCCTTCGGTTTCCGCCTGTTATGAAAAAAGGATAAAAGGACTTCGGGAATTAGTTGAAAGACTTGCGAAATACGGAATTAAATTATATTTGTATCTTAATGAACCGCGTACTATGCCTAACGGATTCTTTGAAAAATATCCGGAGCTGCGAGGATGCGGAGGAGGCTCCAACTCCTGCCTTTGCACAAGCGCACCTCAAGTACAAAAATATTTGTATGACAGCGCGGTATATCTTGTAAAAAACGCTCCCGGACTCGGAGGATTTATAACAATAACAGCTTCCGAAAATCAAACCAACTGCTATTCTCACCGCGGGGACGGGGGATGTGAATGCCCAAGATGTAAAAATCGTTCAAAAGCCGAAGTAATAGCAGAATTAAATACCATTTTATACAGCGGAGGTTCTTCGGTCGATCCCGCTTTCCGTCATATCGCCTGGACTTGGGGATGGGAATTTGAAAATATTGCGAAAATAACAGATTTAATGCCGGACGGTATCACCGTTATGGGGGTAAGCGAACAAGCGGTTGAAAAAAATATCGGAGGCGTTGTAACAAGCGTTATCGATTATTCAATATCGGTTGTCGGACCGGGTGAATATGCCAAAAAAACTTGGGAACACGCAAAAGCAAAAAATCATGCGGCTTTTGCGAAATGTCAGTTCAATAATACATGGGAATGTTCTTTTATTCCCTTTTTACCTGCTTTTGAACAGATTTATAAACATATATGCGGTTTAGTTGAAACGAAAGTTGACGGTTTAATGCTTGATTGGACTTTAGGCGGATACCCCTCTCCTACATTTGCTATGCTCGCGGCATTATACGCGGGCAATTACTCCAGAGAAGTTCTTCCGTCACTGCGTGAATTATACGAACGCGTATTCCCTGCTGAGAGTATTGATGTTGTGGAGAGTGCCTGCGGTCTTTTCAGCGAAGCATTCGACGAATTTCCTTTCCATATAAACGTGGTTTATACCGCCGCTCAAAATGTAGGCTGTACAAATCAGCTATGGCTGGAGAATACAGGCTGGCACGCTACTATGGTGGGATATCCTTATGATGATTTAAATTGCTGGAAATCGATATTTCCGGTTGAAGTTTACATTGAACAGTTGAAGAAATTATCTGAAAAATGGTTTTGCGGTATTAAAATTTTACGTAGTTTGGATGAAAAAACCGTTGCGAACACGCCCTCTCTTTCACTGCTCAGCGACTGCGCGGAAGCTGCTTACTGCCATTTCAGATCATCTTATTTGCAATCACTTTTTATTTACACAAGAGATGATATCGAAAAAAACAGGGTTTTGCTTTGCGAAACCGCAAATGAAGAAGGGCTTCTAGCAAAAAAGCTTGCTTCACTTTTGTCAAAAAATCCGCTTATCGGATACGAATCCTCAAACCATTATTTCTATACCCAAAACTCTCTTGCTGAGAAATATATCAATACTGAGTATATAAAAAGGCAATTGTTAAAATAAACTTGACAAAAATAATAAATTGTTTATAATAATTTATGTGAATCGTAGTTACATAACATGTAAAAACTATAATGGAGGAACGGCTTAATGAAAAGAAGAATACTCGCGTTAATTTTAGCAGCAGCATTTATTTTGTCTATGTCCTTACTACTAACTGCGTGCAAAGAAGAGGAAGCAGGGGAAGACTCTGAAACAACGACAGCGGCAGAGGGTGATTCCTCGGCGGCGGACACTACCACCAAAGCAGGCGATACAACAAAAGCCGAAACTACAACAGCGGCAGAAACTACAACCGAAGCAGTGAAGGATAAAATTGTTTTCATCGAATTTTTTGAAGATGACGGATCCGGACATTCGCCCTGGAGCCTTATGACTGAGGGTTCATCGGTAGCGGCTAAATTTACAATTAAAGAAGGATTTTTAGAGAGTCTTACAATTACTTGTCCGAGCTGGTCAAACGACATCGGTAATCTTACAATAAAATTATACAAATGGGATACCGATTATGAAAAAACAGTAGCCGGAACTCCGGTTGCGGAAGAAAAATTTGTTGATTACGCAGATAACGCAGAACTTACTCTTATGTTTGAAGGCGATAAAGCCAAAACTATCGGAGCCGGAGATTATATATGGTGGCTCGGCGACGGAGTTGATGAAAGTGCGTCCGGAGTAGGCTTGTGGTATTTCAATGCAATACCTGAAGACGACGCTCTCGGAGCAACATATGTAAACGGCGTTGAAGAAGCTCACGGCTGGCAGGCTTCTGCAACTGTTATTATTCCCGCGGCTTAAAACTATTACATAATATTAAGGGCGGCAAACGCAGATTTTATTGCCGCCCTTATTCTATAGTATAAACCGTTGCCTTTTATCTTTTTATAGTTATTAAGTCAAGAAGATGGAGAAAAAACATGAATAAAATCCTGAAGATTATATCATTGTTGTTGATTATCTCAATGGCGGCTTCATCGGTTATATCTTGTGCGGAAGCAAACAAAGGTAGCAGCGAAACTACAGCTGCTCCCGATACATCTCAAACCGAAGCCGAAACTGCGGATAATCTTCTCACTCTGCCGCAGGTAAACTTTGACGGAGCGAAATATTCCATTCTTACAAGAGAAAAAACGGAATATGAAATATATAACGAGGGCGAAGTCGGGGAATCTGTAAAAGACGCTGTATTCCGCCGTAACAGCCGCGTATCAGAACGGTATAACATAGAAATCGTTTCTGTACCGGTAAAGGGTGAATGGGATCAGCAGGATGTATTTAAATCGGCTGTTACGAAAAGCGTTGTGGCAGGCGATTGCGCATATGATTTGGTTGCGGGTTATATGGCTTATACAACCGGACTTGCCACTCAGGGAAATTTTATAAATTTGCTGGAAGTCCCCGGAGTTGATTTTGAAAACAAGTGGTGGACGGCGGGATTTATTGAAAACAACACCATAAACGGATGTTTGTACATGGCTCTCGGCGATATTTCTCTGACAATGTGGGAATTTATCACATGTATGTATTTTAACAAGCAAATAGTTCTTGATTATAACATAGAAGATATCTATTCTGTCGTTAAAAACAAAAACTGGACGTATGAAAAATTTGCGTCCCTCGCAAAAACAATATATGAGGATTTAAATTCCAACGGCAAAACTGATGAAGCTGATAAATTCGGTCTTTCGATTGATAATATAGGTTCAAGAGCATTTGTTACCGCTTCGGATATTTCGCTTACTACGACGGACAGTGACGGAAATATCACAATGTCAATGTTCAGCGATAAATATGTCGATCTTTTTGATAAAATGTATGCCCTGCTGAGAGGCGGGGAAAATTCGATTTACTATGCCGAGCTTGATGAAAATTTAAAAAGAAAAGTATTTGAAGAAAACCGTTCACTCTTTATGACGGGTCATTTGTATGACGCGGAATATCTGCGGAATATGGAAACCGATTTCGGAATACTTCCGTTTCCCAAATACGATGAAAATCAAGCGGAATATGTTTCAATATCATCAGATAACTCGGCAGTGTTCTGCATACCGAAAATTGTTTCCGATTTTGAGCTGAGCGGCACAATTTTTGAAGCTCTATGCGCGGAAAGTGCGTATTCCGTTATACCGCAATACTATGAAAACGCACTAAAAACAAAATATTCACGCGACAACGATTCAGGGGAAATGGTAGACATGCTGCGTGACACGCTAAAATATAACTTTGGATATGTGCACGCCGTTGTTATAGGAAGTATATATGAAATGCTCGGCAATCAAATTTATTTTAAAGCGCCGAATATATCTTCATATTACGAAAAAAACAAAAGGGCTATAGATAAAGGACTTGAAAAGGTTGTAAAAGCATATAACGAAATAAACAATTAAACATTAAAAGAGAGGGTTTTTATGAAGGGAACAAAAAAATTAATAGCTTTTTCATTGTTGTTTTTGGTGCTATTCGGAGCTTTGGTTTCATGCGCGGAGAAAGCTGAAAACAATAGTGCCAATACATCAGCAACAACAACTACTGTAAATCCGGAAGATGATTTAACGGATATTGAAAAACGTCAGTTGGTTTCCGATGGAATACCGGACGGTTTGAATTTTGACGGCGAAGAATTTCTCATGATTGTAGCCACTGAGCATTTATACGACGCTTGGGTTGAAGAAATGTTGGGCGATATTGTGGAAGATTCAATATATGAAAGAAACGCTTCGGTTGCCGAACGTTTCAATGTAAAAATACCCGAAGCAGTAAACAACGACTACGGTCAGTGTTCTACAATGCTGAAAAATTCTATAAATACACAGGACGATGTGTACGATCTGTATCTGGCGCATGCCGTTCAATCGGGAGTTGACGCTTTAAACGGCTGGTTTACGAATTGGTACTCGGTTGATCATTTGAATTTCGAACAGCAATGGTATCCTCAGCACGCTATTGAAAGCCTTACAATAAACGGCAAAATGTTTTTGTCAGTTTCAGATTTGGCAATATCGGCTACAGAAAATACATACTGTATGTTCTATGATAAAGTGCGTGCGGAAAATTATAATACAGGCGATATTTACGGTCTTGTTAACGAAAAAAAGTGGACTGTCGATCAGTTGATGGGAATCGTTAAAACGATATATGAAGATCTCGACGGAAACGGAAAAGCAAACGATGCGGATTTTTACGGCTTCACATCAAACTGTTTCTCAAACTCCAACACATATCTCTGGGCGTTTAATCAGCCGGTTGTTCAGGTAACTGAAGATCTGGAAATTGAAATAACTTACAACAATGAAAAAACTGTCGCTATCGTAGATAAAATCCGGGAATTATTTTACGGAATAGAAGGAGCTTTTGTATTCAATGACCATATAAAACCCTATGATTTCTTCCGTACCGGGCACGCTCTTTTTGTAAACGGATTCATCGGGCACAGTGTGAGTTATTACAGAGATTTTGAAAACGATTACGGCATTATACCCTATCCGATGTGGGATGAACAGCAAAACGCATATTACACTATGTCCGACGGTAATTTCTCCATCATAGCACTTCCCACTACCGTTCAGAATACCGAAATGGCGGGTGCTGTAGTTCACGCTCTCGGCTCATACAGCTGGAAGAACGTTATTCCGAATTATTATGATATAGCACTCAAAGTCAAAGGTGCGAGAGACGAAGAATCGGTTGCTATACTTGACATGATACTTGACGCACGTGTTATAGACTTTGCATATCTCTACGACGCATGGAAAGGTTATGTATTTACATTTGAAGCACTCACATACCCCAAAACCACAACTCAGTTCTCCTCAATGTATGATTCAAAATTAAAAGCCTGCACCAAGCATTATGATGATGTTTTGAAATTGTTCTTAGAACTAGACTGAGGACGCTGTTACTTTTTGAAAAAGTAACCAAAACATTATATTTATCGTAGGGAACGACCCCTGTGTCGTTCCGGAAGTTTAAGATACGGGGGAAGCGAAGGACGCGTGTTACTTTTTGAAAAAAGTAACCAAAACATTATATTTATCGTAGGGAACTACCCCCGTGTCGGTCCGGAAGTTTAAGATACAGAGATACGAGAGACGCGTGTTACTTTTTGAAAAAGTAACCAAAACATTATATTTGTTGTTTATTTGAATAAAAAAGATGAGCTTCTTTCGGAGCCCATCTTTTTTCATTATTATTTAGGATTAAGTAATTATTTAGATTTCTTTGAACGGAATGTAAAAGTTCCTGCGGCGGAAGCAACTGCTACTGCTGCGCAAACCAATACTATGTCAAATGTTTGAGCTGCCGGTGTTGTTTCCGGAGCGGTCGTCGTTTCTGAAGTACCCTGTGTTTCCGGAGCTGCTGTTGTTTCTGCTGCGGGAGCTGCTGCGAGAGTAACCTGAGCAAACAACGAAGCGTCTTTTCCGCCTGTGCATCCCTGTGCGAGCTGAGCGTGGACAAAATCCAATCCGCTTCCTACTGACCATACAAAGCATGTTCCGAATTTGGAACCTTCAGCTACCTTGGGATCAGAAAGGAATGATGACCAGGGAGTGCGTACTTCATATGTCATGTTATTGTTGTCGTTTTTAACTGTAAAATCTGTTCCGCCTACCGGTGCGAATCCGGAACCTAATGAATCTGCCCAGTTAACTGTGATGAGATTTCCTGTTGCGCTGGAAAGAGCTACGCCGTATTCAAGACGCGCGTCAGGTACTTCTTCATTGGGCATAGCGAAGTTCATCTGCATAGCACATGACTGCCACATCGAAACAGGATCACTGTCGAATTCACAATTGAATTCTTTTACTGTAACTGTTGTTGCAAAATACACGTATTGATCGTCCCATGACATGTATACTACAGGGCAAAGTTTCTTTGCGTAATCAATTTCATCATCAATTTTAACCATTGCCGAATACCATGTCGGCTTTGTTTCTACTTTGTAGTATTCACCGTCGGAGATAACGCCGTCGGGATTCCAAGCTGTGTTGGCTTTTTTGATTTCGAAAAGAATATTTCCAACATCTTCAGCATCCTGCTTAATTTCCGCAAACATCGGAACCGCCATAACGACGCATAATAATGCTACCATTAAAAGAGCGATGATTTTTTTCATTGGAATTAAATACCTCCTAAATATTTTTGTAATTTATTGCTATTACGTATAAAACTATAACATATAACTTTACTGATGTCAATGATTTATATGATATTTATCAAAAATTTAATACTGAAAGCATCAATTAATTTGTAAAATTAAGGCAAAATATTTTAATAATACATATAAAAATCAAAGAAATCAATATAAAGCTTATAGTAAATTGGACGAACCCAATAATATTTCGGCATAATAAAAACAATTCGGATACGCGGATTTTACTTGATTAATTAAAGAAAAACGTATGGTGATTTTTAAAATATATCCCGGTAATTTATTTCCGTTATTTCCGTTCCCGGATAATAATGGAGTAAAATATTTTTGAAATCATAGCCTCTCGCCGCCATTTCATTTGCTCCGTATTGGCTTAACCCGACTCCGTGTCCGTATCCGCCGACATTAAAAATAAATTTTCCGTTATCAAAATCCAAAGTAAAACTGCATGAACGCAAACCGAAAAGTTTTCTTGCCGCAATTCCGGAAATCGAAATATCGCCGAAATCAATTTTTGCCGCTCTTCCAGAATCGTTGTATACAACCTTATATATTACGGGAGATAAAACATCATAACCGTTATCTTTTAAAATTGCGGTAAATTCATCTTCCGTAAATTCAACGGAGGTAGGTTCGGTATTTTCATATGTTTCGACAGATTGCAAATATTCTACGTTGTTTCCCCAAACGGAAGAAGCGTTTTCAGTATATCCGGCGGAACTTGAATGAAAAACCGCGCAGGCTGCCGCTCCGTTATATGTAAGAATTAATCCCGATGTGTTTTCCACCGCTTCTTTTATTGTTTTAAAAATTGAATCTGCCGTTTCCTCAGACCATCTTGAAACCGCTTCATTATACGATATATAAGCGCAGCAGCAGGTGTAATCAGTGCATACATCAGCTTCCGGATGCGTTCCGCTCGGATGGGACATTTTGTATAATGTATATGTACGAGCGGAGACCGATTGTGATTCAAGAGCGGCTTTTTCGAATGTTATGGGCATTTCCGCCGCTGTAACGCAAGTAATATAATCGTCAAGAGGCATTAAACAAACTCCGTCAGCCGTCAAAACTTTTATTTCTTCCGATTTTAAAACTTCTGTTATGTCCGGATTCAAAATTTCTATACCATCCGAGTTTAAAACATCGTTTTGCCCGGAGCTATTCTTATTTTCTTTTATAAAAATTTCATTATTTGTAGATTTTTGTTTTAGCTGTGTTTCAATTAATACTTCATCATTTCCGGAAAAATCAAAAATTAAATTTCCGCTTGAATCGGAAGAAAATACCTGAGGAGTTATTATCAAAACAATAGAGGTAAAAAAAGATACTATAAAATCAATCAACTTCATAACTATTACATATCCTCCGAAATAAATTATCTTTATAAATATATGCGGAGGAAAGAGGAGATATTTATTATTAAATTCAATTGTTACGATTTTCATATTGATATTTTTATTTTATTTGATATAATATCATCTGTTGTCCTATAATATGATACTAATATCTTATAATACGGAAATAAAATAATTCAAGCAAGCGGAGATACCGGCTTAAAAATGAATAATAATATAACATATCACAATAATAAAATAGAAATGTCCGACAGGAGGCGGTTAACCGGACAAAAGCCGCGTGTTATCTGGTTTACCGGTTTGTCAGGTTCGGGTAAATCCACAATAGCGGCACAGCTTGAAAAAATGCTGGTTTTGTCCGGTTATCCGGCTTATCTTTTGGATGGAGATAATTTGAGGTTTGGTTTGTGTGCCGGACTCGGATTTTCTGCGTCGGACAGAGCGGAAAATATCAGAAGAATAACCGAAGCCGCGTATATAATAGCAGGCAGCGGGCAAATCGCCATTGTTTCCGCTATATCTCCTATGCGCATAATGAGAGAAGAAGCAAGAAAAAAAATAAACTCCGCCGGAATTGATTTTGCGGAAGTGTTTGTCGATACTCCCATTGAAGAATGTGCAAAACGTGATGTAAAAGGTTTGTATAAAAAAGCTTACAGCGGAGAAATATCTGATTTTACAGGTGTTACCGCTCCGTATGAAGCACCCGAAAATCCCGAGGTTATAATTTTCGACACTGTAAATGTATCAGCCGAAGAAAATGCGAAAATTATATATGATTATATAATAGCGGATGAAAACAATATCGGCGGAATAGTTGAAGATATGAAATACATAGC
The DNA here is from genome assembly GCA_031549925.1 of Eubacteriales bacterium. GTDB lineage: Bacteria > Bacillota > Clostridia > Oscillospirales > CAG-272 > JAVBPA01. The sequence goes on along the minus strand of JAVBPA010000117.1, from coordinate 6,997 downwards.
GGCGGAAGCGGGGAAAATAATTCTCGGTATATACGGCAGAGAATATAAAATAGATCAAAAAGAAGATAATTCCCCCTTGACAGAAGCCGACCGCGCGGCAAACGATTATATATCGGATTATCTGACAAAAAAATATCCGCATATATCGATTTTAACCGAGGAATCGGCAGACGACAGGAGAAGGCTTTTTAACCGATGGTGTTTTATAGTTGATCCGCTTGACGGAACAAAAGAATTTATCAAGCGCAACGGAGAATTTACCGTTAACATCGCGCTCGTCCGCGATCATACGGCGGTTGCGGGAGTTATATATGTTCCGGTTTCGGGAGAATTATATTACGCTTCTGCCGGTTCGGGTTCATACCGTATTTTGGATGGAAACGAAACAAAACTGAAAGTTTCTGACAAAAAAGAAAAGCTTATCATGATGTCAAGCCGTTCTCACGGGGATGATGCGAAGCTTTCCGAATTGCTTCAACAAAATCCCGGTAAAATCACAGAGACTGTTTCTTCCGGAAGCTCGCTCAAAGGATGCCGCATAGCCGAGGGAAAAGCCGATATTTACTATAGATTCGGTCCTACAATGGAATGGGATACGGCGGCAATGCAAATAATTTGCGAGGAAGCAGGAGCTATATTCCGCCAGCTTGACGAACGCGGAAGTAAAATGTACTATAACCGTACTCATACTTGCAACGATTTAGGATTTTATATCGTTAACCGCGAAGAAAATATTCTTTGAAATAAAAAAATACAATACTCGTGAGAGAAGGTTTATTTATATAAAATGGATCATTTGGACGAACTTGAGAATCGAAGTATTCATATATTGCGCGAAGCATACAGCCAATTTAAAAGCTTATGTATGCTATGGTCGATAGGAAAGGACAGCACAGTTTTGCTTTGCCTTGCAAGAAGGGCGTTTTTCGGATGGGTTCCGTTTCCGCTTGTTCATATAGACACGCATTATAAGATACCTGAAATGATAGAATACCGCGACAGGCTTGCCCGAGAATGGAAGCTTGATATGATTTACGGTGAAAATATTGAAGCTTTGGAAAACAAACAGACTTATCCGGACGGGAACGCGACCCGTCTTGAATGCTGCCGTAATTTAAAAACCGAAGCTTTACGCTGCACTCTGTCGGGAGAATGGCCGAGACACCGTATGAATCATGATACGGGAAATTATGAAATAGATAAAAACACCGAACCTTACACCGGAGTTATAGTCGGAGTAAGAGCCGACGAAGAGGGAAGCAGATCAAAAGAAAGATATTTTTCGCCGAGAGATAAAAATAATGACTGGGATATCGGAGACCAGCCCCCGGAATTTTGGGGACAGTATAAAACCGATTACGCTCCGGGTACTCATGTGAGAATCCATCCGTTGCTCGACTGGACAGAGCTTGACGTTTGGGAATATATAAAACGCGAAAGCGTTCCGGTTGTTCCGCTTTATTTTGATATGGGAAGCGGCAAGAGATACCGTTCACTCGGCTGCTGGCCGTGTACTAAACCCGTGGATTCAACCGCCGGGAATCTCGATGAGATAATAGAAGAACTGAAAACCGGAAAGTTTGCTAATATAGCCGAACGCGCCGGGCGTGAACAGGATAAAGAAGACGGCGGAGGACTTGAAGAGCTCCGCAAAGACGGATATATGTAAAAATCGTTGCATCGATTTTTATTTTTCCGCGGTAAAATAAAATGGAAAATCTATGTAATATAACCGATATACAGCGTTTTTCATTGCATGACGGTCCGGGAATCAGAACGACTGTATTTTTTCTCGGCTGTCCTATGCGGTGCATATGGTGTCACAATCCGGAAACGCAGCGGGTTTTTCCTCAAATTTATTTGGATTCTCAAAGATGCGTGAAATGCGGAGGCTGCGTTTTTGAATGCCCCGGTAATTGTCACAGCATAACTGAGGAAGAGAATAAACATATTTTCAATTCCGATAAATGTATAAGATGCGGAAAATGCGCGGATATTTGCGGAAGCGGAGCGCTTTCATTCTGCGGGAAAACAGTTTCTGTCGGTTATATTATGGATATTGTTCTTCGCGACCGCGCTTTTTACGGCAAAAACGGGGGAATCACATTATCCGGAGGAGAACCTTCATTACAATACGAAGCTGCAAACGCGCTGCTTTTAGCTTCGCGTGAAAATGATATAAATACATCTATTGAAACATGCGGTTATTATCTCGATAAAATTGATCTTTCACTTTGCGATCATATATTATTTGATATAAAAGCTTTTTCGCCAAAAAAGCATATCGAATATACCGGAAAAGGAAATGAACGCATATTGCAAAATCTGAAAAATGCTTCGGTAAAATACGCGGACAGAATCACTCTGCGTTCGGTTATTATAAAAGATATAAACGACACTGAGGAAACTGTTTTGAACTTAAAAGAACTAGCTTTAAAACACGGAATAAAAAAGACGGAACTTTTAAAATTCCATCCTTACGGTTCGTCAAAAGCCGAAAATATCGGCAGAGCCGAAAACAATATATTCGGCAGCGAAAGAGTTCCGACAGAAGAACAACTGATAAAATTAAAATCATTATTATAAAAAAACGTTTGGGTTACTTTTTCAAAAAGTAACAAGCGTCCTTCGCTTCTCTCGTATCTTAAGTTTCCGGAACGACACAGGGGTCGTTCCCTACGGATAAATATAATGTTTTGGTTACTTTTTCAAAAAGTAACACGCGTCTCCTCGCGTCCGCAAAAAAAAGACGGGGTTTCCCGTCTTTTAAAATTAATTATTTATTTTTTCTTAGGTGCGTTGTTTTTCGGTGCTAAAATAATTATCGCTGCAATTCCGCCGACTCCAACTAAAACCGCTACGATTATTCCGATTATATTAGAAATATCGGAAACCGGTTTTTCTTCTTCGGTTGCTTCCGTAGTTACTGCTTCCGTGGTTGTTTCAACTTCCGTAACGTTTTCCGTTTCTGCCGTGGTTGTATCTTGTGTTACGCTTTCACTCTCAGCCATTACCGGGAGCAAAGTAACAAATGATATTGATAAGCAAAGTATAACTGTTATTAAAGCGGATATAAACTTTTTATTTTTGAGCATCCTTTTTAAATCCTTCCAATCACTTGAACGTTAAAGGTAATATTACCAAAATTTATTGAACTATTTGTGTTGCGGGTCTTAACAGAAGGTAAAATATTTGTAATAATATATTAATTATTATTTGTATAGGTATACGGGAAACCATTATGGAAAACAAGAGATTTCAGAAAAATGACGAGGGTTTTGTTTGTGAGAACTGCGGGAAAGAAGTAACCCCCCTTTCGTATTCATCCCGCAACCATTGTCCGCATTGCCTCTGGTCAATTCACGCGGATATAAATCCGGGGGATCGTGAATCCGCTTGCAGAGGGAAAATGCGTCCGAAAAGAGTTGAACCCGATGCGAAAAAAGGGTATATAATCACTCATAAATGTTTGGTTTGCGGAGAAGAAAGAAGATGCCGGGCGGCACGCGACGACGATAAAGAGCTTCTTATAAGCCTGACAGTAGGGGATTGGTAGAATTCCTGTTCTATAATTCTGAACAAGCTTTAAGCAGACGTTTTTTCGCTTCCTTAAATAATTTCGTGTCAAACGTGACATCATTAAAAGCCCTGAAACAGCTTACGCATATTTCGTCGGCAAGGGCTTTGTTTTTTTGCGAAAGAATACGCAGAAATTCGTATTCCTCAGCGCTTTCGCGTTGATTTTCAAGTCTGATTGATATCCAGGGTCCGTTTATACCCGGGTATATCAGGTGAGTATCTCCGGCAGGCAGAAAACAAACCGCATCGGTATTGTGATGTTCCGGGCAGTTACATTCAAATGGATTTTGCATATACGGTTCTCCGTCGGAAGCGCGGTTTCCGTACTGGTAGCAGTTTGCCGCCCAATGCAGATATCCGGTTAAATTATACTTGTAGTTACCCCAGTAAAGATATCGTGTCGCAAGCAGCGCGTAATCCATAAAACGGTTTATATAGCCGTCTCCTCTCGGACCGCAGCAGACATAATGCCATATTTCATCGCCGTTTCCGCGCAATGTTTCGATTTCCTTTTGGTGGCGGTCATATTCGGCGTTAAGCGGAACCCATATATCAAGCGCACCGTGCAAATTCCCGTATGACATAGCATCAATTAGCTTTATATCAGGAACAATTTTTCGTATCAGCCCGCAAAGCGCGCGGAATTCCGTTGCGTTTTCGTTGTTGGGTTCGTCGGCGACACCCATGACAAAAATATCAAGCCATCCTCTCTTCTCAAGCATATCGTGCAAAGCAGGGAGGTATTGAGTCAAATAGCAATATCCCTCATAACTCATGGAGGGTATTTTCCCATTCAGCAAAATTGTTGATTGACTCCAGCTTTTGCGCCATCCGATCGAGGGTCCGTTGAAATATTTCATTCCGGCATTAAGATAACATTCGATAGTATTTTCAAGAACCGAAAAATCAAATTCGTATTTGTTTTCTGATACTTCTTTTACGCAAACTCCGCCGACATACATCATGTTTTGGTGCATACGGCGAAGAGCTTTCAAATATTCGCCGTCAAGACGTTTAAATTCGTCAGAGTTTTGCGGAACATTATGATATTTAGAAACACACGCACGGCTGTAACCCATTATAATTTTAAGCGTTTCTTCCGGAACACGAGCGGCGAAAACCTCGAGTTTAACCGGTATGCGGACATCGCCTATATAAAGTTCTCCTTTGTATAATCCGGGAATAGTTTCCTCGGGTATGTAAATTGCCGCGTAAATCCCGCCGTTTTTATCAGATACTTTCAATTTACCCGAATAAGGAGCTAAACAATCGTATAAATAAAACGGAGCTTTTCTCTGAGGCATAAAAGGACGGCTGTTTTCTTCATTTAAATTATGGTTTGCTTCGACATAAACCGGATACAGAACGTATAGTTCAGTTTTGAAATTGTCAAAACCGCACATTTTAACCGAAATCTCTCCGTCTTCCGGTAAATCTCTTAATACGGTTTGGAATGCGGCATAACCTCCGCGAGGGCCGAACACATCTGCTTCATTCGATGAAGAAGGATAATCGAATATATCGGGATATGTAAATTCTGTCATATCAACAACGGTATATTTCATTTATAAAAATCTCCCTCCGATTTTTGTTTTTGTATATAATAATCAGTTACGATTCGATTATATTTAATTAAAAAGCTTTTGTCAATAAAATCATAATTATTATTGATATATTGTTATATTATAATTTTCATCACAGGTTGCCAAAACGATCTTTTTAATACGCGAATTTCCTTTTTCCGATAATTTAAAAAGAAGCCAGTTTTCATCCTTTTCAACTTCTGTCAATCTTTCTTTTAATATCTTTCCGTTTAAGATTACCGGAATTATCTGAGAATTCGGTTTAGGAATAATATTTAAATCTTCGCAGGTTGTTGTTCTTTTATTCGGCATAGGGCGAAAACTGATTTGTCCGTTTGTTTCGAGAAGTGCGATGTCAAGCTCGTTTAAATCGAAATAACCGTGTATTCTCGCAAAAGATAAAAATTCATTTACATCCATCATAGATTTAGAAAGATTTTCCACATTGATCTGACCGTTTTTATATAATATGAGAGGACGTCCGGTAATTAATTTTCTCATAAACAAAAATTTATCTGTCAGAAGCGCGAAAAAAATACCCGCTCCGGCATATATCAGCATCCCCGCAATGCAAGCGGCAATTCGGTCTGTTTTTGATATTGCAAGCTCAGCGGCAATTGAACCCAAGGTGATTCCGGTTATATAATCGTAAAAACTAAGCTGGGCAATTTGCCGGCGTCCCATTAATTTGGTTAAAATAAATAATATAACAAGCGAAAAAATAGAAGTAATAGACGAATATAAAATTTCCTTAAATATGGTAAAACACTCTCCTCTGTAACTAAATTTCTAAAGATATTATCTGTAAAAGAATGTTTTTTATTCGTATATGATTGACAATAACGAAGTAATTTTATATAATAATATGATATTAGTATAAAAAACAAACGGGAAAAGGCGGTTTTTATATGGAAAAGTATAAACATGATTTTATAAAATTTATGCTGGAGTGCAAAGTAATGTCGTTCGGCGATTTTGTTTTAAAAAGCGGACGTCACTCTCCTTACTTTATTAATACAGGTAAATACAGGACAGGCGGACAAATTTCCGTTTTGGGAGATTATTACGCAAAAGCGATTGTTTCAAATTGTTCGCTTAACGATAAAACTTTATTGTTCGGACCTGCTTATAAGGGAATACCTCTGGCTGCCGCCGCGGCTTCCTCTCTTTATCGGAATTACGGAATTGACGTTCGCTATTGTTTTAACCGAAAAGAAGCGAAAGACCACGGAGAGGGCGGTATTTTTGTAGGAGCCGTTCCAGAACCCGGTGATAAAATAATAATCGTGGAGGATGTTATAACCGCGGGAACCGCGCTGCGTGAAAATCTTCCGCTTTTTGAGGCTATCGGAGGAATTGAAATTACAGCCATGATAATTTCCGCTGACAGGATGGAGCTCATGCCTCAGGGGAAAACTGCGGCGGATTCAGTTTTAGATGAATTCGGATTTCCGGTCCATTCTATTGTAAATGTATTGGAAATACGCGAATATATGATTCAAAACGAAGACGGTGCGCTGGTTGAATTAATGGATAAATACATGGAGCAGTACTGCAAAAAAATTTAAGCTTAACAAAAAGAAAAAAGAAAAATAAGCTTTTACTGTTTGATTTAATCGTATTTTGAATTTTAAAACCAATTAACCCGTTGTAAAAATTTCTTTTTTACAAAAAAAGCGCAACCTGTTTTTTGTTGATTCAATAAATATATGATAAAAAGGAAAAGATGAAAAAATGAAACAAGATATAATATGCATTCTTGAAGCCGGAGGAGAAGACAGCTCAGCGCTTGCCCGTGCGATACGCGATATAGGAGTTTACAGCGAAATTTATCC
>JAVBPA010000077.1:0-32334 GCA_031549925.1 Eubacteriales bacterium | reverse complement strand
ATCGGGAATGTTAAAAACATTAGCTCCGATTATCGCCGGAATCGACAATATAAACGAAAATTTAACAGCAAACTCCCTTGTAAAACCCTGAGTTAAGCCTCCGGTTATTGTTGACCCCGATCGGGACAATCCCGGTACAATAGCGCACATCTGACAAAGCCCGACTATCAGTGCGTTTTTAGGTTTAGCCTCTATAATTTCTTTTTTTCCTCGGGGAAGAATATCCGAAATAAATAAAACCGCCGCGTTGAGTATAAGAATACCTCCGATTATTTTAGCGGATTCCGAAAGAGCTTCGACATAATCCTTAAGAAATACGGCAGCAACCAAAGGAAGCGTCGCTATAATTACCAAAAGACATAATTTTTCGCTTGCCGTTAAAACAAACCTTTTTTTTCGTCCCTTATGGGTAAATATTTTTTTTGCGGCTTTTGCGCACATCGTAAAAAATGCCGGGATAAGCGGAAGCACATCTTTCCAGTATATAATAATAACAGCCGCGAGCGTCGCCATATGCAAAAGGATATCAAATGAAAAATATGAAGTCTCTAAATTTTCAAGACCGAAAATATGACGTATTACAGAAAGATGCCCCGAGCTTGAAATAGGTAAAAATTCGGTTAATCCCTGGATTATACCATAGAAAACAGCGGTTATAAAAGACATCGGTTAACTCCGTTTTGGATTTATTAAAAATAAAATATAATATATTATAATATCAGATTGCAATAAAAATTACAACATAAATATTTAAATTAGGAATATAAAATGAAAAAATCAATGTATACGATTTCCGTATCCGCTTCATCTTTCGCCTCCGGAATAATAAACGGATTGCTTGGAAGCGGAGGAGGTATTTTGCTTTTGTTTATTATGTCGTATCTCGCAAAAAAGAATTCGGATGATAATAAAAAAAAGGATACAAGAGATATATTCGCACAAAACATTACTATTGTAACGGCTATGAGTGCAGTTTCCGCAATAGTTTACAGCATATCCGGTCATTTTGAAATAAAGAGTTCTTTTATTTACATTATACCAGCTATTATCGGAGGAATTTTAGGGGCGTTTTTACTCGATAAAATTAATACTGCTGTTCTAAAGCTTATTTTTTCGGCAATAACGATCTACGGCGGTTTTAGGATGGTTTTCCGATGAATATACTTGGTATATCGGCAGCTTTTTTAATAGCCTGTCTTGCCGGTTTAGGGGTCGGCGGAGGCGGATTATTTATAGTTTATTTGACTATTTTTGAAAACATGGCTCAATACGAAGCGCAGGGTATAAACTTGATATTTTTTATTGCTTCCGCTCTTGCTTCTCTTATAATTCATTTAAAAAAACGTAATATAAACATAAAAGAAACGATTTTAATAGCCGTTTTAGGTTCTTTGGGAGCGATGTCAGGCTGTCTTATAACAAATATAGCGCAGCCTGAATTAATACGCAGAATTTTCGGAATACTACTCATTTTTTGCGGAGCTTTCTCTTTTATCGGAGTAATCCGCAATAATTATAAAAATGTATTAAATTATATAAAAAATAAAATAAACTGATCCTTTGATTCAAACCGAAAGCAAATGTTACGAAGACGCGGTCGAGGTTACGGTCGCTTTTGAGAAAAGCAAAGTCAACAAGTTGACTAGCCGCAAAACTTTTAATATTTTTAAAATATAAATATATGGATGTAAAAATTTTATAAATGTTGACAATAACTTTTTTACATGATATTATAATGAATTAGTAATATTCGTTATAAAAATTTATTATGAAGAATAAAATTATATTAAAAAGTTTTATAGCGGAGTATCATTGTTTATTATTAATAAAAAGGAACTGACTGAAATGAAAATTTTTTTGCGTACAACTTCGTTGCTTCTCGCTTTGCTGGTATTAATTCCTATAGTAGTTTCATGCGCGGAAAAAAAGGATGAAACCGGCATAAATGAGACAACACTAGCAGCAATTGAAGATCCTACCGATACTTCAGAAAGCTATGACCCGGGTCTTCCTCCGATGAATTTTGAGGGCGGGACTTTTACTATTCTCACAAAAGCCGTAGAATTATACGGTGAATGGGGAGAAACTTCTATTTGGACGGAATCGCAGAACGGCGATGCTGTCAACGACGCAATATTTACCCGTAACAGTGCGATTGAAGAAACCTACAACGTTAGTATTGTTGAATTTCCAAGCAAAAGCGTATCAACCGATATAACCAAAAGCGTAACCGCTGCCGACGGAGCATATGATGTAGTTATGCCGGCTTTCGGTGATTGCGGAACTCTTGCTTCAGGCGGAAATTTTTACAATTTATTTGAGCTTGATCATGTTGATTTCAGCCGCGCATGGTGGGATCAGCGGTCGGTTAAAGACTTAACAATCGCAAATAAGCTTTTCTTTGTCGGAAGCGATATAAGCACCCTTAACAACGACGCTACATGGTGTACAATGTTCAATAAGGATATGGTTGTGGATTATAATGTAGACAGCCCTTATGAACTTGTCGAAAAAAATGAATGGACATATGAAAACTTTTATAACAGATACAAAACTGTATCTTCCGATGTAAACGGAAACGGAAAATATGACCCGGACGATATTTATCCGAACTTGACACAGGACGAAAACTATAACGCTATGTATATCGGAAGCGGCGAAAGACTTATCGTTAAAAACAATGAGGATATTCCCGTTATTTCACTCGGTACATCAGAACGTTCTGTTTCTGTTCTTGAAGATATGATAGATATCCTGATGGACGAACAGTTTTCTTTGAACTATCACACAAAAGCTTCCGCTCTCGGATATCATCTCTGGACGACAACAATGTTTGAAGAAAGCCGCGGACTTTTCTGGATTACAAATCTTCAAATAGTTATCCGTCTTCGTGACCTTGAAACCCCCATGGGAATCGTGCCTGTTCCGAAATACAGTTCGGATCAGGAATCATATTCAAACGTTGTATGGACCGTCGGTTCATATGTGGCTGTTCCCAAAACATTAACCGAAACTGAACGCTGCGGAATAATTCTTGAATCTATGGCGGCAAAATCCAGACAGCTTTTAAAACCCGCTTATTATGATATTGCTTTAAACGGAAAATATCTGCGCGATGAGGAAAGTATCGGAATGCTTGATATTATAATTAAAGAACGCGTTTACGACCTCGGACTCGCATACGGGTTCGGCGGAATAAGCGGTATAGTTCAATCTCTCGTTTCAAAAAATAATACCGGTCTCGCTTCCGCTATGGAATCAAAAACAAAGAGTATACAATCGGCAATTGATAAGCTTGTTTCTAAATTTGAAGAAAACACATAATAAATAATAAAAATTAAAAATCATATCTTAAATTTTCGGGTTTAAGATATGATTTTTTTTACCGCAATTATCTTAATGCAAGCATTATCTTAATGCAAGCATTATCTTAATGCAAAATTAAAGGACAAATATTTTTATTCTTGTTTTATAGATTATTGTCGAATATATTCTTTTAATCGGTTTTCACTATATATTCATAAGCCGCAGCTCCGAGAAATGAAATTACAAATGCCATAAGTACATGCTCTATAACACTTTTGTATTCCGCATATATATAAAATATTTTTTCCGGTGAAAAGGATTGCACCCGGATAAAATAATAAAACAAAACAAAAGCAGTCGAGGCGAAACATGTATGTAAATATGAAAGAGATTTTGAAGAAGGTTTGAATTTTATTTTTTTTATGGCTCTAAAAATATTCATAGAATTATATGCTCTCCTTTTGTGTAAAGTGTACATGTTAATTATACATTATAATTATACTGGATTCACTGATAAATTTATGTAATATAATACATATTATTGCACTGCATGAATATTTATAGTTAATATTTAATATATTTGATATATTTTATGTACTATATACTGTATTATGGGTATAAAAACAATATCTTTATATATAAAAAAACGTATATTATTGATAATCCTTTAAATCAACCGGATAAATTTATGAAATTTTTGTCGAATACTGTAAACGTATATTTCTTTACATAACTGTTAATAGTTTGTATAATAGTTATAGAAATTATGGTATATTTTTACTGTATTAGTAAACATCATTTAATAAAAATTCGTGAAAGGGATTAAAATCAATGAACAACGGCATGGAAGAAGTTATTGTTTGCGGTTATTTAAAAAATATAAATTTAAAGAAAGAACCGTCAAGCGAAGCTTTGGCAAGTCTTAAAAATGATACTTTTTTAACTATTAGTAATCGTAATAATTATAAAAACGATTCCTGCGAAAATTTTTATATTGAATATAAAGTGATCAAAACGCAGGATATAAATCAAAGCGATTTATATAAAAACATATATTCTGTATTAATAATTTTATACGAGAATAATATCATAGCCGAAAATAAATTCATTTGCGATATAACGCGTGATGAATCAACCGCTGTACATATCTGCGAACTTCTTGCAGCCGGAACGGTTTTCCCTTACAATGCCGAAGAAGTATTGTATGACTTTTTAGGAAACATATAAAATTTTATATAAAAAACAAAACATCTGCCGGATATAAAAATTCAGCGGATGTTTTTTTAATTTATCTTTACAGATAATATTATTCAATTTAAATAAATCTTAATAAATATATATATTGGTTTTTAAAAATAAATATGATATCATATTAGTATAGAACATGTTTTATTTTTCGGATAGATCCAACTATATATCAGGAGCGGTAAATTTAATGTACAATATCTTAATTTGCGACGATGAACCGGATATCATCTCAGCATTAAAAATTTATCTTACATCGGACGGTTATTCTGTTCTCTGCGCTTCAAACGGTGAAGAAGCTCTAAAAATACTTGATAACAATGATATTCATTTGATTTTAATGGATATTATGATGCCGCGCCTGGACGGAATCGCAGCCACGGTAAAGCTGCGTCAATCAAGCAATATACCCGTAATTCTGCTTACCGCAAAAAGCGAAGATACAGATAAAATCCTCGGTTTGAATATCGGTGCTGACGATTATGTGACAAAGCCCTTTAATCCCGTTGAATTGCTGGCAAGAGTTAAAAGCCAGCTTAGAAGATACACAAAACTGGGGGGACAATACGGAATTATACCTCCTCAGATAACAAAAATAAAAATCGGTTCGCTTGAATTGGACGATGAAACCAAAGAAGTAACCTGTGACGGAGAAGCTGTTATACTAACACCTATTGAATATGAGCTGCTTAAATTTTTAATGAAAAATCCCGGAAAAGTATTTTCCTCCGATGAACTCTATAATAAGGTATGGAATAATACCGCTTACGGGGGTCAAGGAACAGTTGCGGTACATATAAGACATTTACGTGAAAAAATCGAAATAAATCCGGCGGAACCGAGATACATTAAAGTAGTATGGGGTCACGGATACAAGCTTTCGGAAAAATAATAAATTAATATTTGAATCGGAGTGATATAATGTCAAAGAAACACAATTTTTTTACCTCGCTGCCTGTTAAAATAACCGCTTTTATTTTATGTATAGTCATAACGGCAGCATTGGTAACCGGGATTGTTTTATTATCGTCCGCATTTTATTTTACGGCTTATGATAATTCAAGCAATACTGAACTTGAAAACATGAAAACAAGCTTCATTTCTTCAATAAATAATCAAGACAGACAGATAAATAAATCAATATTCAGATTAATGTATAATTTGTTTAACTTCGCAATTACCAATACAACCGTTTTGATTTTTATAACTTTCGCTCTGCTTATAACTTTTATTATTCTTTTCGTTTATTCAATCCGTATTGCCGGCAAACGCCCGAATACCGAATTGATAATACCAAAATTTTTTGACCGTATACCTTTTGATCTGTTTTTATTTTTTATATTTCTGACGGCGTGTTCAGTTATACCTTTTATTGCAAACCTTTATCGTATGGATCCTTTTTTCATAATGGTTTTTATAGGTATTATTTATATTGTTTTGTATGCGGATTTTTTATGGCTGTTAAATTCGTTTTCCATCCGGATAAAATGCGGCAATTTAATAAAAGGGGCTTTAACATATAAAATAATATTGTTTTTATTAAATATAATTTTGAAAATTATCAAATTTATATATTCCATTTCAAAAAATTTTTTAAAATTTTGTTTGAAACTTTTCCGTGAACTTCCCCTGATTTGGCGTTCGGTTCTCGGTTACTGCGTTTTCGTTATAATTTATATAATTTCTTTTAGTTCAATATCTAATTACCGCAACGAATTTCCTGTATTTATAATTTTTTTATTGACTATCGGAGGCTTGTTGATCGTAGCAGCTATAGCTTATGAATTGCAAATCTTAAAAAAAGCAGGTGAAAAAATAGCGTCCGGTGATATTAACTATAATTTATCAACCAATCATCTCTTTTGGGAATTTAAAAAATATGCCGAAACATTAAGCAATATAAGACTCGGTATGTCGGCAGCCGTCGAACAGCGTATAAAGAGCGAGCAATTTAAAACAGAGCTTATAACCAATGTTTCGCACGATATAAAAACTCCGCTTACTTCTATTATAAACTATGTGGATTTGCTCAGCCGCGAAGAAAATATATCCGAAACCGCGGGAGAATATATAAATATATTAAAACGTCAGTCCGCGCGTCTGAAAAAACTTACAGATGACGTAATCGAAGTATCAAAAGCCGCTTCGGGAACAATAAAAGCGGAAATAATTCCGACAGACTTATGTGAACTTGTTTCCCAATGCGCAGCTGAATACAGCGAAAAAATGGAAAAAGCTTCTATAAAATTAGTAGTCAATGTTCCGCTTACTCCGGTTATCTGCAATGTTGACGGCAGATTGATGTGGCGTATTTTTGATAATTTAATGGGAAACGCCTATAAATACGCTCAGACCAATACCAGAGTTTATTTAACACTTTTGGAAAACGAAAACGAAATTCAAATAGTAATGAAAAACATCTCCCGCGAACCTCTTGATATATCTCCCGATGAATTGATGGAACGTTTTGTCAGAGGAGACCGTTCACGCGGCAATGAAAACGCCGGAAGCGGACTCGGATTGTCAATAGCCCGCAGTCTTCTTGAATTGCAAAACGGAGAGCTTAGTGTGGAAATCGACGGAGATTTATTTAAAACATATTTGATATTTCAAAAAAGTCAGGAAATTACGTTTCAATGATTTTACCCTGCCGCAATATTATTTAAGTTAAGCTTTTATATATTTTATTAATACATAACAAATTTTTTTATGGAAAGAATAGGTATAACCAAATTGTATATTGAAATATTTTTCATTATATGATATACTACAAACGCGGTGAAAGCAGTGTGCGCAGCTGTATGTAACTGTAATACGCTGATGAAAGGAGATGGGTTTCTCAAATGATGATCACGAAAATGGTGATTTTGGTATAAGTTTCGCAGCGTAAATTTCTTTTCAAATGATTATTTCGCGGACGAGACATATACCCGTACCGTGGGAGTGACTGTACTAAAAACACCGCTCCTCCGGTGCGATATTTTATTGTGTATATATAACTTGTGAGGGTACGCGATATTGAAATATTTAAACGCAAAGGATATCCTTCCGAAAGAGCTTTTAAAGCTTGTCCAGCAGCATACCGACGGCGTAATTCTGTACATACCATCAAAAACCGAAGCACGGAGCAAATGGGGTAATAAAAACGGAGCAAGACGTCAGTATGAAGAACGGAATAAACGCATACGCGAGCTTTACGAAATGGATTTTTCGTTTGAAGAAATCGCAGGCAGATTTTATCTTTCGGTTGACAGTATCAGAAAAATAATAAAAAGCCAGCCATGATTATTAAAATATAAAGACCTCGCTAAGTTACAAACACTAAGCGAGGTTTTATTATTATGCTTTATTTTTGAAATTATAACCCAAATTACGTTTTTTGCGGAGCTTTTTTTCGCAAAAAAGCGACCGTATCCCGTATCTCCCGCCCCGTAACCGCAAACACCTAAAATCAAGCCGTTTCTATGGATGCCGCAGCCTGGAGATTTAATGTTTCTATTGCCGTTTCACGGAGCTTATATTTCAATATTTTACCCGCCGCATTCATCGGGAACTGGTCGATAAATATAACATACGATGGCTTTTTATATTTAGCCATATTATTTTTTACATAATCTATTATTTCTTCTTCCGTAACTGAAACGTTCTCTTTTTTTATAACAAAAGCGCATACCTCTTCTCCGTATGCTTTTGACGGAGCACCCACCACCTGAACATCACGCACGCAGGGATGTGTGTATATAAAATCTTCGATTTCTTTCGGATAAATATTTTCACCTCCGCGGATTATCATATCCTTGATTCTTCCGGTTATCTTATAATAACCGTCTTCGTCACGGCAAGCGAGATCTCCCGTATGGAGCCACCCTTCTTTGTCGATAACCTGTGCGGTCGCCTCCGGCATTTTATAATAACCGCTCATGATGTTATATCCTCTGGCGCAGAATTCACCGATTTGATTTGCCGGTAATTCTTCGCCGGTTTCGGGATTGATTATTTTTGTTTCAACACCCGGGAATGACCTTCCTACAGTTGTTACGCGCTTGGTTATGCTGTCGTCTGTAGTTGTCTGCGTACAACCCGGAGAAGCTTCTGTCTGACCGTATGTGATAGTTATTTCAGACATACCCATTTCGTCGATAACCTGCTGCATTGTTTTTATCGGGCAGGGTGAACCCGCCATAATTCCCGTTCTTAAATTCAATTTGTATTTTTTAAAATCGGGATGTTCAAGAATCGCAATAAACATGGTAGGTACGCCGTGGTAAGCGGTGCATTGTTCGCGTTCAAGCGTTCTTAGTACTTTTGTGGGGCTGTAATAATTTTCAAGTACAATATTAGCCGCGTGGGTAATAGATGCCATAGTGCCGAGAACAAGTCCGAAGCAATGGAAAAGCGGAACGGATATGCAAAGACGGTCGTTTTCGGTAAATTTCATACAGTCGCCGATGGTTTTTCCGTTATTCAATATATTATAATGGGTGAGCATTACACCCTTCGGAAAGCCTGTAGTACCGGAGGTATACTGCATATTTATAACTTCATAGCAATTAAGACCTTTTCTGGCTTCGTCATAATCTTCATCAGAAGTTTTATCCGAAATTTTTTCAAGTTCTTCCCAGTTATACATTCCCGGATAAGTAGTTTTATCGATTGTGACAACAATGCGAAGCTCGGGGAGTGCGGCGGCTTTTATTGAATCACGTTCGCAGTCTTTTATTTCCGGACAAAGTTCATTTATGATATTAACATAATTAACATCTTTATAACCGTCGCACATAACCAGCATTTTAGCATCCGACTGACGGAGCAGATAACTGGCGTCATGTATTTTATACGCAGTATTTACCGTTATCAGTACCGCGCCGATCTTTACAGCAGCAAATAATGTGAGGAGCCATTGCGGGTAATTAGTCGCCCATATGGCAATATGATCTCCCTTTTTTATACCCATAGCCAAAAACGCTTTAGCTATCTTGTCGCAGTGTGCGTTAAAATCGCGGTAATTTTTTCTGTATGAAATATGTTCTCCGTTTATATCGTCTTCAAAAGTGACCGCAGGTCTGTCACCATATTCTTTTGCCATTTTATCCATCCATTCGCCGATGGTAATATCTATGAATTCCATTTTTATGCCTCCGAAAATAATCTTTGTTTTGGTTATTTAATAATAGTTTTTTGTTCCGGTTAAAATAAATTTCCTAAGTATTTTTTGCTTTTATTTGACAATAAAAAAAACTCCGCCTAATGCGTTTTTCACGCATCGGACGAAGTTAACATAATTACTCCGCGGTACCACCGAATTTATCCCTGCGGACATTAAATAAACATAACATCTGCATGGATCTCTTTTTTCAGGCACATCATAATGCCCTATCCGTGTAACGGCGGAATACCCGTGACAGCTTACTTTTCATTTTCAGTGTCAGGCTCTGGAGTGAGTTTCAGTGCAACGGTTCCGCGGAATACTCTCAGCTTTGTATTCTTCTCTGCAGCGGGTTTGTACCTACTTTGCTCCGTCTTTGCCTTTGTCTCTATTATGTTATTATATCATATATTTTTCATTTTGTAAATATGTAATATTGTTTATTATTGCACCGGATTGCACCGTTTTTTTGTGCAATATTAATATACAACAAATTCTCTGTATATCGAACAAATTGATTTTTCGAGATCTTCTTCGGATACTCCGACAATAATGTTAAGCTCGGAAGATCCCTGATCTATTGTTCTGACGCTGACATCAGCTTCCGCAATCGCGCGGAAAACTTTTGCGGCTGTTCCTTTGGCGTTTTTCATTCCGCGTCCGACTACCGCAAGCAAAGCAAGACCGTTTTCAATTGAAATACTTTCCGGTTCTACCGCTTTACATATCGCATTTATTAAATCTTCGCGTTTTCCCTCAATAGCTTTTTCGTTCAATACAACGCTCATCGTATCAATCCCGGAAGGCAAATGCTCAAACAGTATACCCAGTTTTTCTATAGCTTCAAGCAATTTGCGTCCGAAACCGAGTTCTGAATTCATCATATCTTTTTCTATAGTTATAACGCAGAATCCTTTTCTGCCTGCAACGCCTGTTATTCTATGTTCCGGCTGTTCTTTTGCGTTTGATACTATCATAGTACCTTCTGCTGAAGGATCGTTCGTATTGCGTATATTTATCGGTATTCCGGCAAATCTTACGGGGAATATCGCATCTTCGTGAAGAACGGTAGCCCCCATATAAGAAAGTTCGCGAAGTTCGTTATAAGTAATTATTTTAATAACTTTGGGATCTTTTACTATACGCGGATCCGCCATTAAAAATCCCGAAACATCCGTCCAGTTTTCATAAAGATCAGCTTCAACGGCGCGGGCTACGATAGAACCGGTTATATCAGAACCGCCTCTTGAAAAAGTTTTTATAGTATCGTTCGGCATAGAACCGTAAAAACCGGGAATAACCGCGTTATAATGTTCAGCCAAAACTCTGCCTAAAACTTTATTTGTATATTCGGGATCAAAACGTCCGTCTTCCCCGAAAAAAATAACTTCCGCAGGATCGATAAAATCGTAATTTAGATATCTTGACATAATGAGTCCGGCAAGGTATTCACCCCGGCTGGCGGCATAATCGCGTCCGGCTTTGTTTATTATCGCACTCTTAATTTTTAAAAACTCTTCTTCAAGGGAAAAATTTTCGATCCCTAAACCTGCGATAATATCGCGGTAACGGTTCGCTATATTTTCAAAACAGCCGTTTATATCCTGCCCTTTTGCCGCAAGCTCATAACATTCATAAAGCATATCCGTTACTTTTATATCACTGCTGAAACGTTTGCCGGGGGCTGAGGGAATTACATAGCGGCGGCTGTCCTCTGCCAAAACTATATCGGCGGTTTTTTTAAATTGCACCGCGTCCGCAAGTGAAGTTCCGCCGAATTTAACTACTTTTAATTTATAATCACGCGGAATATTATAATCGAAGACCGGACTTTCTATTTGAGCTTGACACTCAACCGGTTCATTGTTTTCAATAATATATGTTTGCTGCAACGGTCATGCCTCCTATGCAATTTTATTGGATTAACAATTCAAATAATAAATACAGTTTATATATTAAGGATATGTAAAATCCGAAATAATGTTTATTATTATCGGTACATAATCGCTGTATTGTAGTATAACCGTTATATTATATGTTATTTTTGCCGTTGTGTCAAGTGATAAATAACATTTTTTGAATTTTCGAAACCCAATTCATGCAAAAAAGCCATACCTATTTTAAATTCTAAGCTGTTATAATTGCGAATTTTATTTTATATAGGAATTAGATACCAATGTATCGATCAGCATATCAGCAAAAACTACGTGCATTTCGCGGTTTGGATGGACTACATGCGAAGCCAGAAGCTCGGAGATGTCCTCTCCTTTATTGTATAAATCCTTCCAATGCGAATATGCGTCGCACACCGGAACTCCTTTTTCCGCGCAGAAGCTTTTTGCCGCTTCCATATAAATATCAAGCAAACCGCTTTCTGTCACATACACATTGCTTTGAGCCATTCTATAATTCAAATCACTGTTTTTAGTATCTTCATGTATCCGGTCCGCCATCATATTGGGCGTCATATAGACTATTTTTATATCCGGATTATATTCCCAGATAGCATCGAAAATATTTCCGAGTCCCATGGTAAAATAATCCGCGTCTTCATATCCGATATCATTTAAGCCAAAGCAAACCGTTACAATATCGGGGTTGTGCTTTAATACATCGTTTTGAAGTCTGCGGTAGCCGTTATAAACCGTGTCTCCGCTTATACCCGCATTATAAACCGTCACGTCATATCCGCGGTCTTTCAGCCTATTGCAAAGCAAGGATGGATACGCAGCTTCAAGATCGTATACATAACCCATAAAAACCGAATCACAGGGCTTTAATTCAAAAACTCCGGCTGTCACGCTGTC
Organism: Eubacteriales bacterium; assembly: GCA_031549925.1. Taxonomy (GTDB): domain Bacteria; phylum Bacillota; class Clostridia; order Oscillospirales; family CAG-272; genus JAVBPA01. The sequence goes on along the minus strand of JAVBPA010000077.1, from coordinate 19,830 downwards.
TCCCAGGCATACAACGGTCAATTTTTCATCTTTAACCGTTTGTTTTATTGATGATTCCTCTGCTTCTGTCTCATTATTTGAGGAAACATCAGCGTTATTAAAGTTTTCCGAACAGGAAAAGGCAAGAGAAATCACAACCGCAAATAACACAATAAGTCTAAAACCATTTGACGATAATATTTTTTTCATTTATTTTTTCTTCTTGTTTTTTGTGATGATATTATTTATAAGCTTTACTATTTCAACTATAGGTATTATCATGAACGATATTATCAAAGCGGCGAAATATTCATCTATCTGAATACTTTCAAATTCGAATATTTCATTTAAGAAAGGAATACTTATAACAGCGGTTGTCAGTACAAGTGCGATAATCATCGCTCCGACCAGATATATATTTCCGTGTTTTAGTTTAAAAATCGATATTTTTTGTGATCTCATATTGTATGAATGGAATATTTCCGCCATGGACATAGTCAAAAACGCCATTGTCATACCATCCGCACTTTGTGTTATTTCCCAAACTCCGCTTTCCATATAGTGACCAACAAAATATGAAATCAAAGTTAATAAAGCCACCGCAAGTCCCTGATAAAAAATAGCAAAACCGGCTCCGTTCGCAAAAATACCTTCGCGTGCTTCACGGGGTTTACGTTCCATAAGTCCCGGTTCTTCTTTTTCCATACCCAGAGCCAAAGCAGGCAGAGAGTCGGTTATCAGATTTATCCAAAGTATATGGATAGGCTTCATTATTACGAAACCCATCAGAGTGGCTGTAAATATCGATATAACCTCTGAAAGGTTTGAAGAAAGCAGGAAGTTTATAGCCTTGCAGATATTGTCGTAAATTCTTCTTCCTTCGGCGACAGCCTTAACAATCGTCGCAAAGTTATCATCCGCCAATATCATATCAGCCACATTCTTTGTTACGTCTGTTCCGGTTATACCCATACCAACGCCGATATCCGCGCTTTTGATTGAGGGAGCGTCATTTACTCCGTCTCCGGTCATCGCGGTAATACAGCCTTTAGCGCGCCACGCATTGACTATGCGGACTTTGTTTTCGGGTTTGACACGAGCGTAAACCGAATATTTTTCAACTTCCTCGGCAAATACGCTGTCCGGTATTTCATCAAGCTGAGCGCCTGTAATCGCTTCTGACGGATCTTTTATGATTCCGAGCTGCATTGCAATTGCCGCAGCAGTATCGCGGTGGTCGCCTGTTATCATAATCGGACGTATACCCGCGTTTTTACATTCGTTTATAGCCGACGGAACTTCTTCGCGGACGGGGTCTATCATTCCGACAAGCCCTATAAATACAAGTGAATTTTCCAGTTTATCCGGATCATACGAAACGGGAGCGATATCGTGCAATTTAAAAGAAGCGGCCAGAACACGCAGCGCTTTTCCGGCAAGACGGCGGTTTTCCGCAATATAATAGTTGCGTGTTTCAATTGTCATAGGCAAAATATCTCCGCCTTTGAAATAGAACTCGCATTTTGATATGACAACATCCGGTGCTCCGGTTGTATGCTGAATATATTTTCCCTCTTTTGAACTATGCACGGTAGTCATTAGCTTTCGCATTGAATCAAAAGGAATTTCACCCACACGCGGATTTTCCGCAGACAGTTTATTTTTAGGATAACCCAGTTTGTTTGCGTAATTTACAACGGCGCATTGTGTCGGATCACCTTCCGCAACGCCTTCCGAGTTAAGCTCCGAATCACTGCAAAGTGCAAGAGAGGAAGCTAGCAATACTTCATCGGAACCGCTGTATTCTACAACAGTCATTTTGTTTTGAGTCAGAGTTCCGGTTTTATCCGAACATATAACCTGCGTACAGCCCAGCGTTTCAACAGCGGTCAAACGGCGTATAATCGCATTATGTTTTGACATTTTTGTAACGCCGATAGAGAGAACGATAGTTACAACCGCGGCGAGACCTTCCGGAATAGCCGCGACAGCAAGGCTGACAGCAAGCATAAATGTGGAAAGTATTGAGGAAGATGAAAAATCACCTGATTTTATCAAACTGAAAGCGAATATAAACAGACAAATTCCGATAACAAGATAAGTAAGTATTTTACTGAGAGAAGAAAGTTTTATCTGCAAAGGAGTCTGCCCTTCCTCAGCTTCGGTCAATGCGTGGGCTATTTTACCCATTTCGGTATCCATTCCCGACCCGCATATAACCGCGCGTCCGCGTCCGTATACCACCGCGCTTCCCATATAAAGCATGTTTACGCGGTCTCCCAGAGGTATATCCTTGTCGGAGCTTTTCATCAGTATCGCATCAATTTCCTTTTCAACCGGAACAGATTCTCCGGTCAAAGCGGCTTCCTCGGCTTTAAGCGAAGCACATTCTATAATGCGGGCATCAGCGGGTACGGCATCTCCGGCTTCCAGCAAAACAACGTCGCCTACGACAAGATCTTCGCTTTTTATAACGGTTAAAGAACCGTCGCGCAAAACTTTCGATGTGGACGACGACATTTCGCGTAAAGCTTCAATCGCCTTTTCCGCTTTGCTTTCCTGAATTACTCCGAGTACCGAGTTTATAATAACAACCGCAAGTATGATATAGACATCGGCAAAGGACTCTTGTGCCAAAAATGATGTTATACCGGATATTACGGCGGCAGCTATTAAAACGATTACCATGGGATTTGCGAGCTGCTCCAAAAATCGTATGATTATGGATTTCTTTTTGCTTTCAGCTAATTTATTTTTGCCGTATTGTTCAAGCCTTTTTGCGGCTTCTTCCGAAGTCAAACCGTTTTTAGTGCTTCCGAGTTCGCTGATTACGTTTGCCGAGCTTTCCAGATAATACTTCATTCCGTTTTTCCTCTTTAAATAAATTTATTCTGCCTGTTTTTCCTCTTACTTCCTTTATACATTTAGGCTGTAAAAAAGACTTATGTACAGGCAAAACCACACTGTACACAAGTCTCGTTATTTAATCCAAGCCAGATCGGGGGTTATATATTTTATACCCGGTCATGTTGTTGACTTGAAACGCTGACGGCGTCAACTACTCCCTCATGTTGGTATGATTATACCATATAACTGCAAAAAGGTCAATAAATACTGCTATTTTTTACTATCCGTTAATATTTATGATATAAGTATCCTTTAATGATTTTTTTCAATTTTATTTTCAACCTATATTAATCGTCATTTTACAGCAGAAGGTAATACAATTATTTTTACATCAGCTTTATAATTTTCATATTCCGCAGTTATATATGTTTCCCCGGATTTTTTTGCCGTAACAATTCCGGTTGATTTTTCGATTTGTATAATTGAATCATCATAACCCGAAAATACAACGCCGGAGCTTTTTCCCCAAAGCATGGTATATTTTAAATTTCCGGTAACAGCTATAAATCCCGGCTGCTTCTTTTCGTTTTTGTATCTGAATATTATTTCATCTGTTTCCGCGTAAAATTTCGACGTTTTATTAAGATAATCAACACTCCCGTCATCGTAATCGGGATATACATAAATATCGCTTGCCATTCCTCCGTATTCGATCATAACACGTGTTCCGGTATCTTTGAGCAGATATATCTTTTCATTTTCCAGATCAATTTTTACAAGAGATTCGTCATAAGTATATTTCGTATCCGCGTTTTGGGTTATACGGTACATTGTATAGCCTCCCTCGCGGTAACTATACGCGTCAACCGAAAATTTTACTCCCTCCGTTTTATTTTTAACCGGAAGACTTCTCTGTTTCGGGAATACCGCAAGAGTTTTGCGCGAATCAGCCTCGTTTATATCGGCGATTTTTTCTCTTGAGGGTATTTCGCCCGAATATCCGCCTATCCAGCTAACCGGAACAAATCTTGTCGGCCATGCGCCCCACGAAGCACCTTTAGGCTGATATGAATACGCTATATACGATTTCTCGTTTATATCGAGATGACCGTCCTGTGTTCCCGCAATGCCCATATTGTGAATAGAATCACATAAATTGGTTTTAATTTTCTGTTCGTGACGGAATGTGATACCATCATATGAAAGCCATAAATGAATATAGCTTTTCGATGAAAAACGTTCCGCGGACGCGACGGCTATAAAGCATTTGTAAGCATCAATATATTTTACATCGCAGGAATCCTCGTTATTATACGGAACAAACGCGGCTCCTCTGTATTTAAGTTTGCCAGGCCAGAGAGGATCATCTGCCGGAGCGGTATAAACACGGGTTGCTCCGTCTGTTTTTTCGCCGGTTTTCCATGTAATATAACAGTATATAGTTCCTCCGACAACCGTGAAGCAAGGCTCGCCCGCTCCCCACATAGCCTGAACTCCGTCAAAATTTATAACCGGACGCGGTGAGAATTTTTCTCCGTCGGCTGCGCAATACCATCCGTCTCCGCACCATTTTTCATAATAGCTTCCGTCCGCTGTTTTGGATCTTGCCAAAAACATGTTATTGTCAACGCCGTCCTGATATAAAATACTCGTATATCCGGCATAATAATATTCCCCTATTTTTATTATTCCCGGGTCGCACGACCAGCACCAGTCTTCCGTATTGGGTGTAGGACGGACGCAAATCGCCTCTGCTGTCCAGCTAAAACCTCCGTCATATGAACGCCTGTTGCGTCCCCAGTCAATTTCCCCCGGTATTCCGGAAGAATCTGTAGCGGTCCACATATCAATGCTTCCGTCCGGGTTTATCATCATAGAAGGTCCGTAGCGGTAACCGTTGCCGCTGAAAATATCCCATCCGCTGTTTTTTAATTTAAGAAGTGATAAGCTGTCATTTTCTAAATGATTGGCATTCTCCGAATGATTGGCATTTTGGAAGAGGCTGATATACTGCGATAAAACCGTACATCCTTCCCGCTTTATATACATAACCGAACCGTCCGGTCTAAATACAGCTTGTACCAGCGGAAGCTTTACCGTATTATCAACCATCGACGAAAACATTCCGAAGCTTACCGGCCCGCAGCACTCTGCTCCGCTTATTCCGCATGTAATTCCGGTATCCCCGGCAAGCGAGCACCAGTCTGACATATCACGGTCCAAAGATAAATCCCTGTATCCGAGAGCTACCAAAAGCGCACGGCATACCTGCGAATATACCGCATTTTCGTTTACGCCGAATGTATTTGAAGCAGAAGCGTTTATAAATTTTTGCCCGACGGAAATTTCGGCATATTTTACCGCATAATCTTCAGAATCAATATCGCAAAAATATCCTGTAGGTATATATGATTCAAGCGAATCCGAAAAACCTGCCAGATTTACAATTTCAAACGCAAGATCCTTTTTTGTCAGAATATCCTCCGCTGTTTTTCCTTTGCTGATGAACATGATAGATACCTCGTATATTTATTTAAATGTAAAACATTCGTTCCGCTCCGGATTTTTACCCTGAGCATAATTTCAAAACTACGATTGCTGCTGATTAAATTGTATAATAAATACAAGCAGATTTTCCGTTGATTTTTGTCGGCAGAATTTCAAATTTAAAATTATATTTTTGCAAAGCGCTGCAAATGCAATCATTTTCCGGTGTCAGTACCGCCATTTTACCATCGCTTGATATAATACGTCGGCATTCGCGTATAAACTTATCATAAAACTCTGCTTGTCCGATATTATTATATATTCCTTTTCCGATATTTTCATATTCGCCCCAGGGCGGATCGGTCACAATACTGTCAATACTGCCGTTTTCAAGAGGAAGCGAAAACGCATCCCACTTTTTTACGTGGCATGAAACGTATTTGGAAAGCTTGCTTTTTTGATATTCGACGCATTTTTCATCAATATCACCTGTATATATATGTTTATAACCTCCGCAAAGAGCCGCGGACAAAGCAATTGAACCGTACCCTCCGAACGGATCGGCTATCGTAAGAGGTTTTTTTTCGGGATTTGAAACAAGATATAACATGGCACATGCGATATCGGGACGAAGTTCTCCTCCGTGCAGCTTTTTTTCGCGGGGCGCATGTTTTTCCGTGCGAACCATAAAATAAACCGTTTCGTCCGAACGCCGCATAAGCCAAATTTCTATATCCGGATTTGAACGGTTTGGTTTAAGATTTGTCTGCCGGTTTATGCTGATTTCCAATTTCCTCATCGAGGATTCCGCGACAGAAACAAGCTTACCGCAATCCATTACAATTACGCGAAAAGTATTCCCCAAAAAATCGGGCCATGAATATATGCGCCGGCTTACTCCCAAAACCGCATTTTCCACATTTTTAGAAATAAAAGAATTTATTATACGGAACTGATTTACGGCAACCGGAAAGTTTATCAAGTTTTCGCTTTCGTACAGAACCGCGCTTTCCAGTTTTTTTATATTATAAGCCCCTTGCAAAGCCAGCATTTCAGCCGCAATTCTTTCAAGTCCGAAATTTATACTCGCGTACCACATTTTTTTTATATACCTTACAACTGATAATATTAAATATTTATTTTAATTTTTTGTCGGCATTTGCTGTTTCCCAAAAATAAACATCAGTTTTTGAAAATTCCGGTTGAAATAAACATAATAATTTGATATAATGAAGTATAATATTAAGTATACACTTTTTTTATTGAGGAGGCAATGAAATGTCAGAACAATCACTTAAATTTATATCCGGAAACTCATGCCGCCTTTCACAAAATTCAATCTATCCCACAGGTAAAACCGGTTTCGGGGAAATCGTATATGTGACCGAAGGAGTTCTTCATATATGCGAAGAATGGTATGAATACACCGTGGAAGCGGGGAAAATTTTATTGCTCGACAGTAATAAAAGACATTACGGCTCCCGAGATTTAAAAAGCGACGCGGCTTTTTACCGTATTGTTTTTTCCGGAAACCACGGAATGCCGCAGCTTGCGGGGTCGGCTGAAAAAATATTTTCACCTTCTCATCCGGACAGAATCAATAGTATAACTTCGATGATGACATTATATTCCTCGATGCCGGAATATCCCGCAGAGATGACAAATTCGCTTCTGGTTATGCTTTTTGTCGAATTATTCGTACACGGTATTGAAAGGGACGATTCCCACACTTCCCATCTTTGCGGAAGGATCTGCGATATAATAGTTTCAAGGGGCGGAGCCGTCCGCGCTTCGGAAGTTGCGGCTGAAATCGGATACAGCGCAGATTATATAACGCGTGTATTCCGCGGTTTTTATTCCCGGGGGCTTAAAGCTTATATTGACGATGTCCGTATACTCGCCATTAAAAACATGATAAGCGGGGGATTTGATATAAAGGAAATTGCGGCTCAGGCAGGATTCAGCTCGGTCCGCGCCATGCGTGATTTTTTCAGATATAATACGGACGAATCCATCGGGGATTATATCAACGATACTCTATCGTAAACGATTTTTTATCGTTAGCAATTTTCTATCGTAAATTATACAGCCGCAAAAGCTTATATAAAAATTTAACCCAATCTGTTCATATTTAAAAAATCTTTTGTTTTTTAATCGGCTGTTTCTATTCTTTAACAGTTCCGTCACTGTTGAAAAGCGGAAGAGGATTCAAGTATATAAGATCGCTTCTTTTGCAAGCGTCGCCCTCCGCCAATATAGCCATACGGCCCGCCACATTTCCTCCGGCTTCATTCACAAGACATTCCACCGCATAAAGAGATTCCCCCGTGGAAACAACGTCGTCAACGATAAGTATCCGTTTTCCGCGCATAAGAGTGGCATCAGCCGTATCAAGATAAAGCTTCTGATCCAAATCCGTCGTTATAGAGCGGACATTTACTTCGAAAACTCCGGTCATATACATTTTGGGATTTTTTCTGGCTAATAAATATTTTTTATCGCCTCTCTGCTTTGCCATTTCGTGAGCGAGAGGTATTCCTTTTGCTTCCGCTGTGATTAAATAATCATAATCGGGAGCTTTTTTTAACAGCTCCGCCGCACAAGCTGCTGTTAAAGCAGGATTTCCCAATATAACAAACGCTCCGATATAAAGATCGTCATTTATACGGCATATCGGAAGATCGTGTTCAATTCCGGCAATTGTCATATGATAGCAATTCATAATTTCCTAAATCCTTTATAAAAATCAATTATTTACAGCAAATCAATTTTAAGTTCAGTTTAAATGAAATTTAGTAAAATCGTAAATACAGGCAAAAGATATGATTTCCGTTTACTTTTGCCATGTAATGTTGATTTTATTTATTTTTTTCAAACATGCTGTTTAATATTCGGCTTCCGCTATTTATTATTATTATCAGAAGGCACAAACAGTTCTGCGTGCGAAGAAAACATTGTTTTGTTTACGCACGCATTCTCGTTATCAGCGGAGGAGACTGCTAAAAACGAAAATTCCCGTTTTTACCGATTACATCCGATCTAAGCCCGGGTAAAGAAAATTCGTTCAGCGACATTGCGTATTCGTCGTCATACAGCCAGCTTTTAAAATTTTCTCTTTGAAGTATGAGGGGCATTCTGTCATGAATTTTTTCCACCGATTCATTTGCGTTTGCGGTTAAGATTACAAATTCATCCGCTTTATCGGTTTTTCTCCAAAGACCTGCCATATACAGCATTTTAGTATCGGGCAAATTAAACAGATATTTTTCTTTCCTTGAATCCCATTCAAAAAATCCGGTAGACGGAACTATGCAGCGGCGTGATATAAGACAATCTCTGAACGACGGTTTTTCAGCCGCCGTTTCTCTGCGGGCATTTATAATTCTGTTATTTCTGATATTAAAACCCCAATCGGCAAACGCAATGTTAATTCCGCTTCCGCTTCCGCGCATTAAAAGCGGCACGCGGTCGGAGGGAAATATTTCTCCGGTTTTGAAATCTATTCCCGCTTTTCCTTTACCCCGTTCTTCGATTATGCGGAGCATTTCGAGAAGCTCGCGTTCGTCCTCATCGGTGTAGATTGTGTATCTGCCGCACATGCCGAACTCCTCCTGTCAATTTCTGTTTTCTCTTTTGAATTTTATACCTTCTTTTCAAGAAGGTTTTTATGTTTTTCCGCGTTACATCGTTACATCGTTACATCGTTACAGCGTTACAACGTTACAGCGTTACAACGTTACAGCGTTTCTGTTTTTCCCAAAACATAGCCGCGGCAAAAAATGCTGTCATCGTCATTTATAATTATGTCTTTGTATTTTTTATTGAGCGAAACGAGGCGTTTCCCTTCGTAGCGTTTAATAAACGCTTCACCGTTCAGCATCAATACCCCGATGTCCCCCATCTCAAGCGAATCACATATTTTTACGCATACCAAATCTCCGTCCGAATAATCGGGTTCCATACTGTCGCCGGCTATCGGAATAACAAAGTCCGCATTTTCAGTAATCTCATTGAGCGGCACAAGTATACGTTCGCCTTTTATATCATCCATATACTGACCTGTTCCCGCGGAAGCCGCAAAATCAAAATACTTAATATAGCGGGAATTGTTTTTTGGAACAAATCTGCTTTCGCCCGTTTCTTCAATACGCTTTTTCTCATGACTTATAACGTCAAGCACTAATTCCCTGCCGTAATTGTCTAAGTTGTTGAAAGTTTTCAGGAGATCAAAATCCTTTGTGCTGATAGTATTGCCTTCGGGAGTTTCTCCGTAATATCCCAGTATATAGGATGCCGATATTTCGAGCATTTGGCAAAGCTTTACCATGTTTTCAACATCCGGACGTGCGATATCGTTTTCCCAGTTGCTGATTATACGTCCGGAAGTAAGCTCCAGTTTTTCTGCTAATTGGTTTTGATAGAAGCCTTTTCTTTCTCTTGCGGCTTTTAAACGTTTTCCGAAACTGATTTCATCACTAAATTTTAATAATTCATCCTTCTCCATTTTATAAGTTATCCTTTCAAAATATAATTTATTGTTTTTGTGGTATAAATTAACATTAATTTTTATTTTTTATGTCATATATTCCGATACTCATGACTATACTATTATATATAATATTATATACCATCTTAATTGGATTGTCAATATTTTTCTGAAGAATAATTTCCGTTTTCTTATTGACAATTCCGTTTTTGTGGGTATATAATATGCTTGTTGATATTTTGTGGAGGTTTCATAGATCATGAGTACGGATACCGCGCGGGTAATACTTCATTGCGACTTGAACTCATTTTTTGCGTCATCAGAAATTGTTGATAAACCGGAACTCATTTCCCAGCCGGTGGCGGTTTGCGGAAGTGTAGAATTACGTCACGGAATAGTATTAGCGCGTTCACAAATTGCCAAAAATTACGGTGTTCGGACGGGGGAAGCGGTATGGGAAGCAAAAAAGAAATGTCCCGCACTCGTTGTTATTGAACCTCACTATGATAAATATATATACAGATCACGTCTCGTAAAAGAAATATACGCTTCCTACACCGATATGGTCGAGAGTTTCGGGATTGACGAAGCCTGGCTTGATGTGACAAACAGCCGGAAATTGTTCGGAGACGGTCTCAATATAGCGGAACAAATAAGAAAACGCGTAAAAAAAGAGACCGGGCTTACCATATCTATAGGAGTATCATTTAATAAAATTTTTTCCAAACTCGGGAGCGATCTCAAAAAACCGGACGCGGTAACCTTTATACCGAACGAATCGTTCCGCGAAATTGTCTGGCCTCTGCCCGCATCCTCAATGCTTGGCGTAGGACGCGCGACCGGGCGCAAGCTTTCGGGCTATGGTATCCATACAATAGGGCAGATAGCGTCATACCCCATGGAATTTTTTGAGCACATTTTCGGAGTTACCGGAAAAATTATGTGGGCTTACGCCAACGGAGCCGACAATTCAAAGGTAATGCGCTATAATGAAAGCGTTCCGATAAAGAGTGTAGGACACGGCAACACGGCTCTTTCCGATCTGACCGACAATTCCGAGGTTTACCTGATGATTCTTGAGCTGGCGCAGGATGTATCACGCCGCCTGCGCGAATACAAGCAGCAGGCAAAACGGCTTCAGCTTTCCGTACGCATGTCCACAATGGAACTCGCGGAATATCAATGCACCCTGAAATATCCGACCCAAAGCGCGCATGAACTTGCGTTTGCCGCGCATGAACTGTTTTTGGCAAATTACCGCTGGAAAGAGAATGTACGCGCCCTTACCGTGCGGGCAATAAATTTGGAGCTGGACACAACTCCGGCTCAGCTTGACATTTTCACTGATTTTATAAAAAGAAATCGCGTTGAAAATCTGGAAAAAACCATTGATTCTGTCCGCAGCCGCTACGGACGCGGAATTATAGATTACGCCGCGCTTTTAAATCATGCTAAAATTCCGACTGAAAGCTCGTTTGATTACGGAGGAATTCCTCAGTAAAAAACGTTCGATTAAAGATTAATATTTCAAAAAAGACCGCCGTATAAAATTATTTTATTGAAAACGCGCCTGTTGACACTTTGCCGAAACACGCCTGATTTCCCCGCGCAAAATGATTTCAGCTTTAAAAGTAAGCTTTATTAATATTGACTTATATTCTATACCGTTATATAATGGCTTTCCGGGAATTATTATAAAATCAAATGTAAAATTAATGTTTTGGATAATTTAAAGAATCGGACGGTATTCTCTTTCATGGATATTATAACGGTATTATTATTCTTTTTGGTATGCACGGCTGGGTCGGCTCTCCAGGCTGCTTCCGGATTCGGTTTCGTTTTGTTTGTTATGATGTTCTTTCCGTATATCCTGCCCTCATCGCAAACCGGCGTTGTAATTTCGGGAATATTAGCCGGCACAAGCAGCACTTATATGACAATACGTCTTTTCCGTTCGGTTCGGTGGGGGCGTATAGCGGTTCCCGTGATTGCATATCTGGCTGTCAGCACCGCCGTTATAATTTTTTCATCATACCAGCCCGACACGGTTATTGTCCGTGCGCTAGGTTTATGTCTTGTCCTGCTTTCGTTTTATTTCATCTTTTTCGGAAACCGGATAAAAATCCGTCCCACCGCTGCCGGAGGTATTATTTCGGGTTCGCTTTCCGGTATTCTCGGAGGATTTTTTTCGGTAAGCGGTCCGCCGATCGTAATGTATATGATATCCGCAAGCGAAGACAAAGATGTATACATGGCAAATATACAAGCCTATTTTGCGATAACCGGAACATATTCGACAATTGTGCGGATAGCGGCTTCCATGGTGACATATGAGGCTGTTATTTGGTCTGCCGTCGGGCTTGCCGCCGTTATGATAGGAATTTTCATCGGAAGAAAACTGTTTGTCCGTTTAAATATCGATATTGTCAAAAAAATCGTTTACGCGGTTATGGCGCTGAGCGGTATCACAATGCTGTTAAAAAAATAAGGATCCAACTATGAACAAAGAATGGCTTATTTGTAATTCTTCTGTCCCGATTAAATACAATCTAACCCGCAGCGAAGATTTAATTGATGATTTGTTTGAAAATTACGAAGTGTTATCATGGTTCGGCAGACTCTGCGACCGGGTTTCGGACCGTGATCTCGGAAACATCCACGGAAGCCACGACTACCGCTATGAAAATATAATCGGGAAATGTTTTATTCTAGGTTTAAATGCAAGTATTCCGCGTTTTGACAAGAGAATTAAATTTTTTATAAATTTTTTAGAAAACCATATAAACCAAAGCGGTGATAAGACGCTGACATTCGGACTCATGTATCAATATCTTGATTACGAAACAATTCTTGCCTGTTATCTTCCCTTTTTGGGTTATCACAGCGAGGATTGTATTTTATATATCACACATAAAAGAATAAACATTCTATACAATTTCACAAGGCTTGGAAAATATGATATATACAGAAGCGATCTTTCGTATCCGGGAGTTAAACGCGAATGGAAGCCTTACATAGTAGATCCGGTTTTATATGAGGACGGAAATATCGCGCTTCCCTCGATTCATGACTTGATTCTTTTTTCCGGAATGTATTCTTTCTTGGACGAAGACTCAAAAGACAGAATAGAGACTATCGTTAATTGGATATTCGGCGGCGATTACGGTAAGATACACGGCAATTTATATTATTATGTTCCGCTTGATCCTTCATATAAAGCCAAAAGCATTAATTCAAAGGTAATTCTTCCCGTGCTTGATTGCGGGAAAACGGATAAAGGAGAACTTCCGCGCCTTATTTTTCTTTGTTTTATATTATCTCATTTTAAATCCGCTTTGCGATCGGAATGGTTTTTGTCGGCTGTAAAATATCTTTCGCAATACAAAACCATAACCGGAAGATACATCTTCCCTTCGAATCTGATAATGGAACAGACGGATTCATATGTTACAAGCGGCAGGCATATGAATGTGGGTGAATTTAAAAATTGCAAAAATTACTTTGAAATAATATCGACTTACTGGATGGAAAAAATAGCTGTAAATTGCCGTGAATCAAAAGAAATCGATATATAAATTACAATTATTATTTGATGCGGATAAAATTCCGTATAAAGATTTTAATATTTTGTTTTATTTTTACACCGTTTAATTTACGGTATCTAAAATATATGATGAAGTACCGAGATTTTCGCGTGCCAGAGCCTCTATTTGAACATAAGGGTCTTTGCCGTGGAGACGCTGGAAAAGGTGTCCGGATGAACCCAATTCATAACCCGTAGGAATACCCTCCGGAATCAGGTTTTCGGTTTTGATGCTGTCAAGTGTTGCAGTTTCAATTGCTACTATATCGTATGAAGCAAAAAGCCCGACATCGGGAACAAGCGAGGGAGTCGTCATTCCCCAGCAATCGCAGAGAGCTGTCATTGATGTCGCCAAATTAATAAAGAAACGGTTTTCCGGCTTAAACAGATCTAAAACAACTCTTGTCGCAAGCGCCATGCCCGCTTGAAAATCTTCATTGTTATGCGAATCCAAAACTATCGCTTCATTCGGGCAAACCTTAACGCAATGCTGACAAAGAGTGCAGGCGTGATAGTTAACCTTGTATTTTCCGTTATTTTTTTCCCCGCTGAAGCTGTTCGCCCCGTGATTGCATGCGGGAATACAGCGCCCGCAATGCGTGCATTTATCTTCGTGCCAAACAAGCCCGCCCTCAAGAGAATGTATTTCGTGACGGGTACGGTCGGTTACGCAGCCCATTGCTATATTTTTGCAAGCTCCGCCCATCCCGCATGATCCGTGCCCCTTGACGTGCGAAAAATCGATTAATACATCGGCGTCGTGTATCAGCCCCGCAATATCTATATGGCGCAGCTTCTTAAAATTTACTTCTTCTGTATAATAATATTTCCCGAAATATCCGCAGCCGTCAAGTATCGGACAACCTAGGCTGTAATCGGTATAACCGCGCCTCTCTGGATGCCTCTGATTTACATAGTGATCCGTTATAAAGCATTCTCCTCCGCTGGCGGTGATAAAATCAACAAGCGTGCGTACAAAAACCGGAGGGATTGTTGAATATGATAATCCGTCGCCGACGTGCATTTTTATTGCCGCCGTTTTACCTGAAACCCTTTCCGCTAGTCCGGATTTTTTTAATATACGCCCGAATTTTGCCGGAAGTGTCTGGGATTTTTCGTATCTCGAATAAGCCATAGGAGCAAAAAACACTTTACTCTGCATTGTGTCCTCCAAAAAATATAAAAATTTTGTTTAATTAAATTGCCGGAATTTCTTCTATTATACCGCCGAAAAGAATTTTACCGCCCAGGTAAAAAACAGCGCTCTGTCCCGGCGTTGGGGCTCTCGTATTGTTTTTGAATTTAACATAAGCGGTATCATTTACAATATCCAATAAAACAGCGGCTTCCGATTCCGATGACGAATGTCTCACTTTAACCTGCGCTTCAAACGATGTTTCACAGCTTCCGGAATCGATCATTTGGAAATTTAAATTGCAAACCTTGATTGATGAAAAATATTCTCCGCCTGTATCGGCAACCGTTACGGTATTTTTATCCGGGTCTATTTTGGTTACATAAACCGGTCTGCCGAGTGCTATACCCAGCTTTTTTCTCTGCCCGACAGTATACCGCAGTATTCCGCCGTGACGCCCGACTACATTCCCCGCCGTATCTATAAAATTTCCCGGAGGAAGTTTTCCGCGGCGTTCTTCTATAAAATCAATATAGGATCTTCCGGGAGATATAAAACAAATTTCCTGGCTTTCTTCGCGTTCTGCCGCCGCCAGTCCCGCCTCGGAAGCAATCCCTTTTATTTCCGATTTCTCTTCCGAAAACAAAGGAAATTCAAGAATTCTAAGCTGCTCCTGACTCAATCCCCATAAAAAATAGCTTTGATCCTTTTTTGTGTCATGAGCGCGTTTTATATAATATCTGCCGTTTTCATATCCGATACCGCAATAATGACCCGTGCAAGCTTTGTCAAATCCGTTTGCCCCGGCAAAATCGCACAGATATTTAAATTTAACTTTCGGATTGCAAAAAACACAAGGATTCGGAGTCTTTCCGCTGAGATAAGCTTCCGTAAACGGAGTTATTACATCTTTTTCAAAGCTTTCGCGGCAATTTATAACATGCAAGGGTATGCCGAAAGCTTCCGCCGATTGAAAAGCGGCGGCAATATCCGTCATCGGGTGCATATCGAGAACGGCTCCGCAAACTTCATGCCCTCTTTCAAGAAGCATTTTAACCGTGTAGGTACTGTCGAGACCTCCGCTCATTCCGACCAGATATCTCACAAAACAAGAACCTTTCCGTTGTATAATCTGCGTATTTTTTCTATTGCCGCTCCATCTCCGGTCAAGGCAATAGGTAGACTAAACATAAAAGCGTTTTCGAGCAGTATATCAGCCTCGGTTTCGCAGCAAACCCTGATAAGCGGAACAGGCATATCGCTTTCGTCAATGTCATCCGCTATGTCATCGGTTACGGATATAGCCTCGCAGGGAATGTATTCGGCTATTATTTTATTATTGCATGCAAGCCTTTCAATGTTTGAAACAGGGATTATATCGGGTATACTGTCCGCTTTACACCTTTTTATTTGTGCAATAAAATTTTCGTCAGTTCCGCAGCAGCCGCCCAAAATATAAATTCCGTTTTCGTAAAAACGCGGTATATATTCTCCGAATTCCTCGCTGCATAAATCATAGTACTGGCTTCCGTCATCATTTTCATGCGGCATACCCGCGTTTGGTTTTGCTATAAGGGGTATACCGAGAGCGGCTGCAAGCGGAAGAAGCGGTTTCATAGCCCGCAGCATATCATCGGGGCCAACTGAGCAATTGCAACCGAAAGCGTTTATTCCCAGCGCGGAAAGTGAAAGCAGCGAAGCCGAAAGAGTATCTCCCGATATAGTTCTGCAATCGGCGTTTACTGTAATAGTAACAAAAATCGGCTTATCGGTGACGCTCCTAAGTCCAACGACAGCGGCTCGTGCTTCCTGTAAGCTTATCATCGTTTCAACGGAGAAAAAATCCACATGATCCCGAAGAGCGGCGCCCTGTTCCGAATATACCCGCGCTATTTGATCAAAAGTAGCATCGCCCGCAGGTTCAATAAATAAACCCGTAGGTGAAATATCTCCTCCTATAAAATGCGCCGTACCGCGCGAAATCTCCGCGAGAGAAGGATTTATGGCTTCAACACTAGTCATAACACCATGGCGTCTCAGTGATTCGCCGTTAGCTCCGAAAGTCGGGGCAAGCACGGCGTCAGAACCTGCGGCGGCATACGATAACTGTATACCGCGTATCACATCGGGATTATCTAAAACCCATGTCTCAGGTACGGCGCCTTTCGGCATACCGCGTTTCATCAGCGCTGTTCCTGTAGCTCCGTCAAGTATAAATGGCAGCGGAAATTCACGCGGGAATTTGAAAAATATATCATGCAGCATTATCTTTTTACCTCATATTTCCTGCAATGCGGGAGTAACTCCCGCAACACGGGAGTAACGGATTATCCGTCAGTTTTATAAAAATTTGCATAGCTTGAAATCATACCGATTTTTTATAATCTGTAGTGGTCACAATAAAATCAGCGTTCTTTTGCTTTGTCGGTTTCAGCGGCGTTTTTTGCCGCCTGACTCTGATTGCCTTTCATCTCTTCGACAGTTTTTTCGTGTACTCTGTTACCCTTTAAGGTTTTCGGAGGAATTAAATCCGCGTTTGCCATTCTTTGTTTTGCGCGTTCTATTTCTCCGTTTGCGGCGTATTGCGGCAGCCAGCGTTCACCTGCGATAAGCATTTCATCAACCATTTGCAATATCTCCGGCGGAGTGCATATCGCTCCTGTCAGAGGATCCATAAGCATTGCCTGACGAAGCAATTTTATATCTCCCGCATAAGCCGCTTCAACGGATAAACGCTGTACCCAAATACTCTGCGAACAAACGGCGGCGCATCCGAGCGGAAGCTCTCCGATTTTCGGAATAGATACTCCGTTCGCATCAACATAACCCGGAACTTCGACGATACATTCATCGGGAAGATTTGTTATACAGCCGTTATTCATTACGTTAAAATGTCCGCGGTAACGGTGTCCGAGCTCCAGCCCTTCTATAATGTAGGAACCGTGTTCCTGACTGCGCGTATCGGCTGTATACTGTCTTGCCGGAGCTTTCATCCAGTTCGGGAAATCTTCTTCAAACCAATTGCGTCCCTCGCGGCAAACTCTCAGATATCCCCCGGTTTCTCCGTTTATCCAAGCTCCGAGATCAATCCAGTCGATTATTTCATCCGGTCTCTTGCGGTACCACGATACATATTCGGACAAATGCCCGTTTGATTCCGTACTGTAATAACCGAAATTACGAAGCATATCAATTCTGACTTTTTCAGTTTTGCTCAAATGCTCATTATTTTCGTAAGCACCGAGTATTTTCGGAAGCATATCCTCACCGTCGTGTTTTACGGAGATATACCATGTCTGATGATTAATTCCCGCGCAGATTATATCGATATCCTTTTGTTCATAACCCAATGCGTTTGCTATCTGCCAATGTCCGCCCTGCACTCCGTGGCAAAGACCGATTGTAAAGACTCCTCCGTATTTATTAGCTGCCCATGTCATCATAGCGTTAGGGTTTGAATAATTGAGCATTATGGCACCGGGAGCGGAAACTTCGCGGATATCACGGCAAAAATCAAGAATACACGGAATTCCGCGCTGACCGTACATAATACCGCCCGCACAGAGCGTATCACCGACGCATTGGTCTATTCCGTATTTTAAAGGTATTTCAATATCAGTTTCAAACGCTTCAAGCATTCCGACGCGGACGCAGTTGATGATATAGTTTGCGTTTTCCAAAGCTTCCCGGCGGTTTGTGGTCGCATATATTTTAATATTTATTCCGTTTTCATCAAGATCCCTCTGGCATAGTTTTGTAACCATCGAAAGGTTATGTTCGTTTATATCGGTAAACGAAACTTCAATACTACGGAACTGAGGAACTGTCATAAGGTCTGAAAATAATGTGCGTGTAAAGCCTACGCTGCCCGCACCTATTACTGCGAGTTTAAAATGCTTTTGCTTTTCCATATTTCAAAACTCCTATTTTTATATTAGATTTAAAATCTTTAAAATTCTAAAATTATTATATCACCATCATCCATTTATTGCAACATCGCGGCACATAGAAATGAATTTATCAAGGGCATTTTCGGATTTTTCTCTTATTTTTTCAAAAGATGAAACAAATTCTTTCTTTTGTCCGCAAACTATTTCTTTTATCAAAAAATTTGATCCGCCGAAATCAAAAACCGTATTAAAATCGAACGAAGTATTAGCGTATATCAAATCAAGCATATACTCGGAATCCTCATCACGTGTTAATTTACCTTGCAAAGTCGTTTCGTATATAGCAGGGGTGAGTGTTACATATGATTGCCAGCCCGAAGCCTCCAGAATCAATCCGATTTTATCGATATCACGGACGGTTTTAGGCAAAACTACCGCGTTCGGAAGCCATGTATTGCAAGTGGCGTAATATTCAGTTTGTTTTTCATCATATTTCGGAAAAGGTATTATTCCGTAGTCGTACTCCATATCACGGAAATAGAGCAGTACTCCGAGGATTGTAAAGTCGACAAAAAGCGATTTGCCGTCGCGGAAAATATAAGCGCCGCTGTTGTCGCTTTTAGAATCAAAATAAGTTTCATCCCTGTTCGAAAACACCGGCATAACCTTGTTTACAAAATCAACTGTAGGAAGATCGGCTATATTAAGCTTATAATCGCCCTCTCCGTCAACGCTGATAGCCTTTATACCTGATCCGACATACATTGCCTGAACAACGGTTCCGTCAAAGCAATAGCCGTATCTGTCGTTTTTATCCATTTTATTATCATTGTTTATATCTCCCGCTATTCCTGTCATCATACCGAACATTTTATCAAGCGTCCACTTATCGGAACGCACCAAATCATACGGATTTTCAAGATTATATGACTGTATCATTTGACGGTTAAACATCATGGAGATCGGAGTTAAAAAATAAATCCGCGAAAAAGGGCCTGTCGTAAAATACTGTATACCGTCGATACTCATATTTTCGTTTATAGATTTATTCCACCATTCGGAATTAAGCGAAAGATAAGGTACTTCCGATAAATTATAAAGATAACCCTCGGGAGCAAGTGTGTTGATACCTGCCGACATCATTGTCATACATATATCATAAGAATCGTCGTCGGCTGTGATTGAACGCATTATAAGACCGTTGATATCCCCTCCGGAAGCAATTATATTTACAAATTTTATATTATATTTATCTTCTATTATCATATCCCGCTGGCGTACCGCGTCGTTAATAACATCTCCCTCTACATCTTCCATCCAAAAGTTTGCCCAATCCTTTGTATGATAAGCGACAACCCTGATATCCGACGCTTCAAAATTTTCTTTCGGAAGTTCTTCAAGCCTGTTTACGGTTTCACTGCTT
>JAVBPA010000079.1:0-3753 GCA_031549925.1 Eubacteriales bacterium | reverse complement strand
TATAACAACATCCCCTTCAACTATACGGGGCTCCATGCTGTCGCCTTTGATTTTCAATCCGAAAAACTCACCCTGCTGCGCCATTTCTTCTTCGATTTCTTCATAGTCTATTATACTTTCTACAGCATCGATCGGTACTCCCGCAGCTACATACCCTAGAACTGGAATTTTTACACCTTTTCTTTTAACTCTGTTTTCTCGGTCATTGCGACAAAGCAAATAATCTACAGAAACATTAAATATTTCTGCCATTTTATTTAAAGATTTTATATCGGGTTCGTATTTTTCGCTTTCCCATCCGGACAACGCACCTTGGGTTATACCCAATTTTTGGCATAACTCTGTTTGAGTATAATTATTTTTTTTTCTCAATTCTTTAATTCTGTTCATTTTAATTCACCTTTTGTATTTATCTTTATTATATATTAATTTTTCTAATATTTCAACCATTTTTACAGAAATTTTTATTAGTTTTATTTATTATTTCTATTGACATATTAGGAATTGTATGTATAATATTAAGTGAACTAATAAATACACAAAAAGCAATATTAAGAGAGGTGATAAAAATAAACATTAAATATTATAGAAAATCAAATAAAATAAGACAAAAAGAACTAGCTGCCAAATTAAATGTTAGTCAAGCAACGATTTCATTATGGGAACATGGAGAAACAGAGCCTAGCATAAATAAATTAATTGATATGTCGAAAATATTTAATTGCACAGTGGACGCATTACTTAATACTAGTGGTTCTGTGGAAAACCCTGTTGAAAATGTGGGTAAAATGTAAAATATCGTAAAATTATGGAGAATGAGAGTTAATAAATTTTTTTACTTACATAAAAATTCGAAAAACACATCAATAGCGTTTCGGATCATCACTGCGACCCACGAGGTAGTCGAGAGATACATCGAAATAGTCGGCGAGGCTTATGACCGTTTCTAATTTGGGATTTAAACTTTTTCCTTTTAAAATACTATCTATTGTTGATTGTGTTATCCCTGTTTGTGTAGCCAATTTGTTTATAGTTATGTTTTTGCTTTTGCACAAGTTAAGTATAACGTTTTTCAAACTTTCAATATTAATCATAGTAGTTCCATAAAAAAAATATTTTTTAACGATAGATAGTTGACAATTAAAAAAATGCATGATATAATAACGATACAACGTTGAACGATACAACGTTAGAAAGGAGGGAAAATGATTACGCCATACATGGGAAAACTCATAAAAAAAAGAAAAGAACAAAAAATATCGCAGCAAAAGTTAAGTCAACTCACAAATATTCCTCAAACAACAATTTCTGAATGGGAACGCGGAAATTCTTCTCCCGATATCTTACGGTTAACCAAAATAGCAAATGCACTTAATACTACCATTGTTGATATTTTAAACGATTAATCGTTTATTGTCAACTAAAAATAAAAAGAAAGGAAAACAAACGATGCACAAGGATAATTATATAACTTTACCGCCGGTTGTCGGTGAAAGATTAAAACAGGCTTACGATTTATGTATTAATGCACGTAACGGTAGGATAGCAGTCCGAGATTTAGCAATTTTTTTTGATTGCAGTGTGGATTATCTCAGAAAATGTATTCAATTCGGTAAATTGCCGTTCGCATTTTCATCCGGAGATCAAAAAAGAGATGTAAGTTTTATTGACATTTTACCATTTTACATATGGATAACCGGCGGAGCGAGAATTGTTTATGTCGATGGTAAAAATCAAAATTATGAAGAAGCGTGAAAATATATTGCATACGAACCTTACCTAAATGATACCACGGAAAGGAGGTGAACACAATGACGAACAGCAACACAAACATATACCGCGCATGCAGACTGGCTGCGGGAATGACAATGGAAGAAGCAAGCGAAAAGCTGCATATAGGACTGAGGACGCTGTCAAATTACGAACTGGATGTAACAATACCGCCGTATGAAATAGTTTCATCAATGCAGAAAGAGTACGGAGCGGGACAGGCTTTCATACGGGACTATCTCAGGCAATTTCCCTATATCAAAACATATATACCGGAAGAAAACGACAAACCGCTTCCGGAGACGGCACTTCGTATGTACAAGGAAGTGACAGATATATATGCGATGCTTCCTCGGGTAGTAGCAATCACATTTGACAATCAAATAGACGAAACGGAACGTCCTGAATGGTACACTAAGGTAGTACCGGAAATGGAAGAAGCAATCGAATCACTGCGCAACATGGTACTTTATGACCCAAAAGAAAAGCCGTCCCGCGACAACCGTTTTACCAGAACGGCGTGAGGACGACCTGCATGCAAAATATTTCACTAGTATTGTAACATATCTAATGTTAAAAATCAATAGTTTTCGTTCAAATATTGAAAGGTAGTAATATGAGCCACATACAAGAAAGTCAGGGATGGAGTTTTCCCTTGAGATTGAGGGATTTGCTAGAAACATTCAACGGTGATCCGCGCGATGTTGATTTGTTTCACGCCGATTATGACGAGGAAAGTGCTACAATGGTTGATTTATCATTGAACGATTTCACCGAAGAGGGGTTGAAAGAATTCAAAATCGTGCTTGATACTAAGGTTGTTCGAGTAGAAGCAATGGGTGGAAATTGGATATCCGTCTATGTCGATGGAGTTGATTATTCACAAATCGAATCGTTGGCTTTGTCACACGCGGGGTATTGCTTATGCGAGGATTACGACCGGTGGTTTACAATGAACCAATCGGATCAAAAAAATTGATGGGGTATTCGATAAATGGAAATGACTAAAGCGGAAATCATCAGAATATACCGCGAAGCAAAGGAACCAAACAAACAGATATATATACTGGCGCAGCTCAATGCGGTTAGTGTTAATGAAATAAAAACAATACTCGCCGAAGCAGGTATAGAAGATAAAGAATTTCAGGAAGCGAAAACAGACGACTACAAAAATTGGCACCAATGGACTCCGGAAGAATGCGAGCAGCTGCTCCGCTTGAGAAACGAAGGAAAAACGTTCGGGCAAATAGCGATAATAATGAAAAAAGGAAACAAAACATTGAGTTGGAAATATAACAAACTTTTGAAAAAGGGGTGCAAAATTATGGGAACTTCAAAAAACGTAGAACCGGAGCAGAGGAAAAAATTGATAATCAACGAAGAGTTCGAAAAAGCGTTTGATGAAGCTGACGCTGCTATTGAAAAAATCAAAGCCGACCCTAAACAACCTGATGAATTAAACGAAATACCTGTTGTTGAAACGGAACCTTCTCCGCAAAGTGAACCGTCTGCTTTCGATATATTCGGAATAATTGACCGTCTTCACGGGATTTTTGGAAGTGAAATAAATTACATGCAATTTGACAGAATGACCGATTTTTTAGCCATTAAGTTCGGCGAAACTCTCGTACAGATTTACACGATTTCCGCGAATTGATATCTCAATAAAAGAGGTTTATATAAATGAACAATGTATTCGAAGTGACAAACACAAAACTGAACTGCTATATACCTAAACTTATCACCGAACGCAACAAAGCTATAGCCGAGGTAAAACGCATGAACGAAATAACCGAATCCGCCGTAAATGAAGCCGTACAATACCGCGATGCAGTTATACTATCCCTGCTGGACAAGCTCGGAGGCAAATGCAGCGTAACCGAAGATGACATAATCAGCCGGCTGGATGAAAAAATCAAAACCGAAACCGGAACTAATATTGACGGAAAGACTTTCATAACGATGTCAGTCCCGGATTATCTG
>JAVBPA010000126.1:0-10914 GCA_031549925.1 Eubacteriales bacterium | reverse complement strand
GTGTTGTAAAGGATAAAATCCGCCGTATCGTAATAGTAGTTTATCTGCAGTTTTTCCGCGGGTTCAGCTAAAGAACACAGATATTTTTTAAGTGAAATATATTCGTTTTCGTTTATCAGATATTTTAATTCCGTTTCTTTTTCCGTCATAGTACCGCTCCCGATTACGTTTATTTGCTTGTCTTTGATATTTGGCCGAACGAAGTAATTTATCGGTATTATAAATTTTTATTTTACTATTTTAAATCTTAGAATGGGCATTATATTAAAATGATTGGGCGTGTCCATTATAATTTGGCAAAACTGATCCGCTGTTATTTCATGTTCGTAAAATTTCGGAGGACCTGCGTTTATATCCTCTACTTCGAATGTGATATGCGAAATCAATTCATGGACAATTATATCTTCTTAAAATTTTTTGACATCCGGAAGCCTTGTCTCATTTAAATTTATAATTCGTCCCATTTTCGCATCAACCCCAATATTTGAAAATAATTTTTCGCACGCTCCGCTCCATTGTGCATCCATAAGTTCATACGGCATATAACCTTCTTTTATGTAATCCTTTATCGGATATTTATAAGCCGCGTTCGGAGTCAGGGTAATGTTGATATTAAGGCCTATTCTGTTTTCCGCGGCTTTTATCATAAGAAAGTATGAAAAATCCGTCATTTCATCATACGACGGCACATGCTTGAAGTATATTTCCCTTGTTATTCTGTGGCTCATAATTTACATTTCTTGTATCCATCCAGATTTATTTTTTATTATTGGCTCTGTTAAGTAAAAATGAAAAACATGGAGATGAACTGCTAAGAGAAGTATAAATCAAGAAGCAAAAGAAAACAAGGATTACATATCAGGTTTGTATTGAGCACCGGCAACCTGAGCAGGGGTAAGATTACCCAGTCCCAAATGAGGTCGTACAAAATTAAAGAAAAAGACAAAAACGGAAATAGAAGCGTTGGCAGAGTCAAAAGAACGAAAACCGCGTTTTGTTTTGTACCAGGCTTTAAAACGGTTGTTAAATGATTCGATTAAGTTATTGGAAATATCATCCTTAAAGCTTGCGACACGAATATGCTTAGCATCTGGAAAGAAACATTTGGTGGGTACTTTGTACGCTGAATAGCGGTCAGAAACGATGGAGGACGGGTTGCCCATTCGGGCAACATGGCTGAATAAGGAATGGGCTTGCGGAGAACTTCGATAGGGCGACAGGTGAAAACCCAGCACAAACCTTGTTTCACTGTCAATGATAAACCAGATATAATGCTTCTTACCGGCGATCTTAACTACCGTTTCGTCAGCGTGCCACTCGTCTGAATTAAAGTCCATAGCAGGGATAAGCTTAAGAGAAATGCTATGGAAAATGGGGGCAAATTTCTTACACTAGTCGGCAATGGTAACATGAGAAACCTTGATGTTGTAAAGCTGATTCAACATTAGCGAGATGTTTCTGGTAGAGCTTTTACCGATAAAAAAGAGGGTTAAGACGGTTATGATCAAATGGAGCGGATAACGCAGTCGCTTTAAATCTTTCTTGCCGAACAGGTTTGATACGGATGGCGGCAAAGCAACTGTTGCTTTTGGCTGAAAGAATGAATGGTTACATTTTTTATCGGAGCAGCGGTAGTTAGAATAATCACGGTAATCATGGTGTAAAAACGATGATTTCCCACACATGGGGCAAGGAGGATATTTTCTTCCTCGTTCCAGAGGCTTAGAATCTGGTGCAAATTGATGTTTGCACATAAGGCAACGGTATTTTTGATTACCAAGATTATCTTTGCCAAATTTATGAAAGTGATGGTTATTGTTGCATTTCGGGCATCTTACAGGTATAATTTTCTGCATGGGGCACTGTCCTTTCATTTGGAATGGTTTCTTAGCAGAATCATTATACCATGAGAGGTTCTGTGCTTCAATTTTCATTTAACTTAACAATACGTTATTATTAAAGTGGCGGGAAATAAAATGAATACTAATTTCCCGCCATTTTAGCGTGAAATAAAAATTTTATATTATAACACGGTCAGTTAATATCTTAATATCCTCGCATAAAATGCTGACCTCCAGCGGCGGAAATAATAATCTGCAGCTGTACATTTCGGTTTTTAAATCAACCCTGACCATATCCCCTTTTAAATAATGCTGGTCATGCACCTCTTTGTTTATCTCAAAAATTTGAAGATAAAAAGGATTTTTTGCCAAAATCATATCTTTGTAAGGGAGCGTTTTTATATAATTAAGTCCGTGGTCGATATTTATTTTGTAACATTTTAAAAACTGATATGATATACAACGATTTTCGTCGCCGTTATATGTATGTGTTAAAATTATTTCATCGCCGAAATAATCACAGTCAAACCTTATAACATGCTCATCGCAATATTTTATGCTTTTTATTGTCTTCATAATATCATTTTCTTGCATTTTTTCGCTCCTTATATATCAGGGAGTTGTAGGAATATGAGCTGCAGGACTGTTTGAACTTACTACATTGCCATTGATATCCAATGATTGCCCGCTAGTATTATAACAATGTGCATGACTGAAGGGTGTTTTTGAATCCGGAGGATCAAATCTAGTTCTCAATATACCATTTTCATCATATATATGAATATATTCACCATTAGAACCATGCACTTGAACGTTCCAGTTTGACGGTATTCCACTAAGAGTACCGCTTATGGATATGGTTGTCGGACCACATTCAGCAGCAGCCTGAGCCTGAAGTTCCTCAACATCAACCAACTCAATTTCATGCCCCTCAGCAAAGATATACCCTATACCCAGCTGAAACACAAGAGCTATGTTCAGTACAACGCAAAGTATCGCTTTCAGTTTTTTAACATTTATTTTATTTTCTCCTTTTTGATTTATTTTGTCTGCTTTCCTTCTATAGTAATTAGATATGCTTTGTTTTTTTTGAAACTTGTTTATTTTAATATTCTGTCTTTTCATTTTGTAATTTAAATGATTAATGTATATGCGAAAGAAATTTATCCGTTCGGTTGACATCAATCGATGTTATCTATGAAATGCAGTTCTGCGATGTGAGCAACGGGCGTTAAGTCGGTGACTGATGGACAAGCAAGCCAGACTTGTTCCAGTTTTGGCAAACCCGCAAATACGCTTATATCGCTCAGACGGCTTTGGATAAGTATAAACTGTCGTAACTGTGAAAGTCCGGCAAGAGGGGTGAAGTCAAAAAATTTAACATATAAATTGCAAAAATTATATATAAAGAGTTTTAACATGCCCGACAGGTGATAAATCCGTGACCGGGTTGTTGCTCAATGATAATTCTGTCAAATTATTTAAGCTCCTCAAAGCCCGAATGTCTTCTATCATGTTTTCGTGCAAATCCAGATATTTCAAATTAACCAGACTATCTATCGGAGCGATATTTTCAATTGTATTTCTGCTCAGGGTTAAATTTTCAAGTTGTTTTAAATTTTTCAAACATTCTATATTTTTTATTCTGTTTCCGCTGAGATTTAAGCTTTTTAGTCCATAAAGCCTGCCGATGGGGGTTATATTTTCGATCAAGGTATTTTTAACCGTTAAATAAACGAGTCCAGTAAGTTTTTCAAGCGCACTAATATCGCTTACCGGAAGACAGTTAATTTCTAATTTCTCAAGATATATAAGCTTCCCAAGTGAATTTATATCAAATATATTTATTCCATTAAGCGATAATATCTTTAAATCAAAAAGTGAACTGAGAGGTGTTATGTCCGTAATAATACAGTTTTGTATACCGATCGATACGAGATTTATCAATTTGCCAATCACACTTATATCATCAATATCGCTGTCCCATATATACAGCTTTTCAAGCTTTAAGAGACTCCCGAGCGGAGAAATATTTTTCAATTTATGAATTGCCAAGCTTAGAGATTTTAATTTTATCAGTTTTTTTATGGGAGTAATGTCAATATTCTTTCGGCTTACTATGGGGTTTGTCAAATTATTTTCGCTGTAATGGAGTACTGTCAATTTTTTCAAATAACATAAAACCCTTATGTCAGTGACTCTGCCAAGCCGTAATGATAATTTTTCAAGCTCAGACAAATCGCACAGTGGTTCAATGTTTTCTAATAAATCATCTTCCAGCACCAAAATTTTCAACTTTTTTAGTTTACTTAATGTATTTATATCTTTTAAACCGCAATTAACAAGAACCAATTCCTCCAAGCCGCTAAGTTCACCGATAACACCGATATCGATGTTATTAAACCCGGATAAATATAAAGATTTTAAATTAACGCAGTACTCAATGCCGGATATATCACTAATACTGCTTTTATACGATACAATACCGCTCAAACCGTCGTTGAACGGTAACGCAGGATAAGGTTTACCAATTGATATGATACCTGCCATGTCCGCGAATGTAATTTTACCTTCGGGCTTTTGAAGTGTTTCTCTAATCAATCGCTCAAAAGCGAAGTCTTTGAAAAATGGCAAGTCGTTTATGTTGTTCATATATGAAAACCTCAATAATAAATTTATCAAAAGGTAAAAATCAAAATTTTTATCCTTTGATTTATTATTTAATTAATAAAATGATATTTTATTTTCAATAAATTGAAACATTGCCATAACATATATGTGCATCAGTAGAATTTATTTTAATATGATCATATTGATATGGACTTTGAGGAGTGGGTGTATGTGCCGAATGGAATTCATAACTGTAACCTAATTCATCTGCCAATTCCATTGCTGAAAAATCATTTGGAACATATACATTTCTGCCTGCTCTTAATTCATTTAAAGCGACATCTTTCGATACTGTTTCTATTTGATTTGTATTTAAATTTATTTTATAGTATGTATTATTATTACATGATACTGATACCATGATAGGTTGTAATTCAGTAGAATCATATAATGATTGAAGCGGAGGCGCATTATCAGTTTGTAAGTCGATAATTTCATAGTCGCTGACTATTAACCCTAACGGCTCTGTTTCATCAAGTGCTATGATATAAAATCCCGCTTGTAATAATAATATATTTACTATAATACAGATAAACGCTATTAATTTTCTTTTTTTCATTGTATTACCTTGTATAATGAGAAAATGGAATACATAATACAAACCTTTCTAATAAAATATTGAAGTTAGCTCCATACTAACAACAGACGCTGTGGCTTGGTATGTTTACCTACAGCAGCTTAATGCTGATTGTTTCCTATGGAGTGTACAACCACAGCACTGCACATAATTTTAAATGAGTTAGATAACGCTAGATGTTTTATCTCGAACAAAGTTAAGAAGTGCAGATGCGGTGGAGTAAAGCGGTATCAAAACAAAAAGGTGGTATATAAAATGATTTACGTTGGAATCGATTTTGCTAAAGTTAAGCACGATTGCTGTATCTTGAACGAAAAAGAGAAACATTAACCACTTTCATTTTTCAAAATTACAAGCAGGGGTTTGAAAAACTGGTTTCGGAAATAAAAAAATTTTCATCGGAAAATGACTTTTCAGAAACAAGAATAGGACTCGAATCTACCGGTCATTACAGCATCAATATCCAAAACTATTTATTGCAAAAACTTCTTTGCGTTAAGATTTACAATCCGTTGCAAGTCAACCTGCTTCGCAAGGAGCAAAGTTTACGCAAAAAGAAAACGGATAAATCTGATAGCAAATTTTTAGCTTCTATGCTGATGTCGGACGACTCAAAGCTTTACTTACTCAAGCTACTCGTTTAGTCCCTTTCCGTGACAATACTTTTGCCGCTTACCTCGACAAAAAACTTTCTGAAGGGAAACATTTCTTTACTGCTTTAAATCATGTTGCCAAAAAACTTGTCAGGGTAGTTTTTCATCTTATGAAAACCAATCAAAATTTCGATCCCAATTTCGGGGTAAACTAATTCCGCTTTTCCTTTTGAACAGGATAGTGCTACGCAGGAGTTCGACACGAGCGACTCATCTGGCTTTCCGGGGAACGGTTTTGCCGTTCTCTTTTTTCTTTCTCCGTCGCATGGTTTGTTCTCCGGAAACTTAATGCGATAAACCTTTGAAGCGAAGCCTCAATAGCTTTCGATAACTATTTTGTCGAAGGTCTTTTTCTCTTGCTTTTTTTAGTTGTATTTCGATCAAATTTTTTTCACTGTTTTTTGATTTTTATCTTTACTTCATATAGTTAGTCTTTTATTGAAATTATATATAAATAGTAAACGCGTAAAAATTTTATATCATTTTTAATTCAATAATTAATATTTATTTTTGCGGTTATTTTATAAGTTTTTATTTAAGATGTAAACTTTAATTTTTCCAAATAAAATAATAAACATTTAATAAATTTTATGTTTTTTGTATATTCGAAAAAATCAACGTTCGAACATTAGCAAAATATCTTTATATTTATCCCAGCCCACTTTTTCTATATCACTTTCCGAAACTTCTTCAAAAAAGATATTTCAACATTATCAGGAGCTTTAAAACATTGTTTGATTGTTTCTGCTGCCTTCAGTTCGGATTGTATATACTCCGGAGCTTTAAATTCCTTCCGCGGATTGAATCTATAGATCCGCCGAAACTATTAAGTATCAGAGTTATACCTACCGGTTTACCCTGTCCTGTAGTTCACTTCAAAATACGGAGGCATAACGGTGTTGTCCGCCGATGCCGTCAGGACATAGCTTTTGCTGCCGTTCTTTATTTTTATCATTATGCTGTTGTCTTCGAGCTTATCGTATTTGTTGTCTATGAGCCGCTTTACGTATTCCGTCAAATCCACGCGGTTCCACCCTGTTTCTGTAAGAGTTATTTCGCAGATTTTATCGTTATAGGCGGGTTTCGCGTTCCAGGTAATGAGCCAGCTGCACCAACTCTTGTTCACTTTGTATATTTCCAATTCGGGATAGCCTATCATATACATAACAAAAAAATTGAAGGTAACCGAATCCAGCAGCGATGAGTCTTTTGGAGTCAATGATCTTGTGTTGAATTTTATGTATGTATAGCCGTTTGATTTTTCATCCTGCGTGTTAAAAACGCTTATATTGTTCATGAGATTGTTTGTTTTTGCCGACGCTTCGTAAACCGATGTGTCGTAAAACATTTTTTCGTAATAAAAATCTATGTTGAAATAAAATTTTATCGGATAAACGAGCCCCTCCGGAAAATTTCCGGGATCTATCTGCAGATAATCTTTTTTGTTTCTCCGTCTTATTCTAATTTTATTGTTATGCGATATATTGTTTTCGCTGTCGATTATTATCCCCTGATATACGATTCCCGCGGCTTCCTTATCCTGTAAAATACGAACATATCCGGCGTTGTCGTTGTCGAAGCTTCCTTTTTTGTTGTTGTGTTCAAGTTCAAACTCAATTAAGTCCGGTTTTTCTGATGTGTCAGCTTCCATAATTTCCAGTTCCACGTACAAACCGTTGTACGACGGATAAAAACTGGCGTTCATGCAGTCTTTTATACCGTTGTAGAAGACACCCTCTCTTACGTCGCCGTATAAGTCCATTGATTCTTCGATTTTTTCAACAACTGGAGAAGTTCCTGTCAGCAAAGAAAAATCATATGCGGAATTTTTGAAATTTATCTTTTCTCCGGTAAAAGTCAGATTGAAATTACTGTTTTTCGTCAAAAAAACACCGGATCCGCCGTCATAAATTTTATTGTCAAACAGCGTATACGCTCCACCGGACAGTTCTCTTACCGGAACGGAGAAAACATACATCTTTCTACTGAGATTATTTTTATATAAAATACTGTATTTTGTGGCGACAGTTTTGACTTCTGCAACGGATTCGCCGTTTTCCCGGAAAAGAATATCGTTAATATAATCAAATTGTTCGCCCAGCGCGAAAAAAGCGTTGCCGCCGCTCTTTGTCAGCTTGTTGGATTCAAGCTGACCGACCGGTATGAAAATATATGTAATGATCAAAACCGCGGATACAAGCAAGCTTCCGGTTATAGTAATCAGATATGTTTTGTCTTTTTCTGAAACTTTTTTTGTTTTCATATTCTGTCTTTTCATTTTGTAATTTTTAACGGATATTTGAATATCCGGTTGTGTTTTAATGGTTGTATTTAAAATTACTGCTTTCCTTGGTCAAAATGTCTTACTTCCATTAAATAAATAATTATCAACAGCACAATTTTTATAACAAAAGGAAACATTTTGCCTCCGATAAAGTTAAAAATCGAAATACCTATTCTGTTCGAAATTAAATCAATTATTTCAGAAATTGCATAAATTAATTGCATAAAAGCCTCAATAACAGTCAGAATGACATAAATATTAAACGCTTTTATATTTAATTTCATTATACAATTCAACATCAATATTATACTGAAAATAAATACTAATATATTTAATATAGGCATTATCGGATAAGGCAATGAAAATGGCAGATAAATGATACTAAGATTGATAAAGCTATATATCAATGGCGTGGAATTGGTAAAAAACAGGGTTATGCGAAATATAATTTTTATAAAATCAATTAATATAAATAATGAAAACACTGTTATTAATACGGGTCCGCGTTTATATAACTTGTTATCCATATGTTTATACTCCTTTTAGATATTGTATATTCCAAAAAATCAATGACCGAATATTAGTAAAATATCTTTATATTTATCCCAGCCCGCTTTTTCTATATCACCGTCTGAAACTTCTTCAAAAAAGGGAATTTCAACATTATCAGGAGCTTTAAAACGTTGTTTAATTGATTCTGCCGCCGGAAGTTCAGATTGTGTATACTCCGGAGCCCTTATATATAAGGCGTCTTCAATGTTTTTCCATATGCTGCCGCACCGTTCGCAGCGACAAAACAATTTTCCGGATTCGTTGTTTTTTTTGATTGTAACCCATCCTGCTTTATTAAGTTTTGATTTATAATAATATATCATGCATTGGTGACACAAACAGACCTTATTTTTCGGCATGTCCCAACCCAGGTTGATTATTTTATCCAGGGGCGCTTCTGTGTAATTGTCCGAATATGGTTCTTTTTTAATCAGATAATATAAATCTACCGCTTCACTGGGGCTGTCGAATAAAATCCCGCAGTCAAGACACTGACAGTAAAGTCTGCCTGTCCGTTCATTTATAACGATATATATATAATCCTGCCCGCAGCTTCCGCAGTGGCAAACCAGATTGAGCTTTTTACGTTGTTTTATTTCGGGTATAAACATATATTTTACCTCATTAAACATTATATTTAAATATGAAAAAAGCGAAGAGATATTTATAAATATTATATACAAATATCTCTGTACACTTTGTTATTGGTTCATCATGTAATTACAAGGACGGGTAAGCAGTAATAACTTGGCTTGTATTCATATTAACTATAACCGTAATATTATTACATGTTCCCTGGGAATTACCATAACTATAATGAGTTCCCGCATTAGAATAATTATAAGTATATGTTCCTATAGAACCGTTAACAGTTAGACTGGTGCATGAAGTTGGTGTTAACCCAACTAACGATGAATAAGCATCTGGAGTAAATACTCCATGGTTTTCTTTAGTTACATCTAATGTTTGATGTACATTATGATGCGATGCTGACCAATCAAATGATGAAACACATTCGTTATTCGCCATCATTGGCTCAAGTTCATCTATTCCAGTGAACCCCTGCAGCGGTGGCATATTATCAGTCTGCACACCAATAATCTCACGGTCGCTGACGATAATCCTCAACAGCTCTGATTCATCAAGTGCTATGATATAAAATCCCGCTTGTATTAATAACAATGTGCTTATTATTATACAAATAAACGCTATTACTTTTTTATTTTTTATTTTGCTTCCTCCTTTCTGATTTATTCTATTGTTTTGTAATTTCATATTCCATTTTCACCTCCTTCCGGTAATAATTTATTTATGATAAACCGGTATGTTATTCCGGATATCACAGATTTTTATTGGAAAACGAGAAACCGGCTTATACAATAATATTGTATTATGTTTATTTTTTCCTGCGTATATTTTCATGTTAAACCATAAAACCGCAAACGTCAATCTTTCGAAGGAGATTTGTGCATAATGTGAATGAATTTCGTGGGATTATACATAATAATGACATAGTATTTATGCAACATTCACGGCAGCAAACAAAAACCGCATCAGAAATTTTGTTTAATTGCCGGTTTTATAAATGGTGCCAGTTCTTCTTTTATTTCGTCAAAGCATGCTTCGGCCCCGCCTTCTGATTTTATAATAATCCCCCCGCATTCCCGTGCGATAAGCAGATACTGCTCCCGAAGCCTGTGCTGCAGCGGTATGTCTATGTACTTGTGCTTTTCCGCGTCCCTTGCGCGCACTCTCGTTATCGCCGTTTCCGTATCCACGTCCAGAAAAAACGCGTAATCCGGTTTTTGTATGTGACCGGTTATTTCGTATATCCACATATCGTCGTAGCCTCTTGCCCTGTGATTCGCAACGCACGAATAAAAATACCGGTCGCTTATAACGTTCTGCCCGCTCTCGAGCAGAGGGACTATAAATTTTGCGGTGTGCTGTATCCTGTCGCCCGCGGCGTGCAGCGAAAGCGCCCTGTAATCGTAGGGGCTGTTGTCGGGGTCGTCCATGAACGTTCTGAACATCTGAAAGTTTCTGATTTCGGGAGTAGGCTGTTTTGTCATCACAGCCTTTATTCCGAGATTTTCCAGATATTCGCCCAGCATGTTTATCATTGTGGTCTTGCCGCATCCGTCAAGTCCGCAAAAGGTTATCAGCGTGCCCGGATATTTTTCATTTTTAAAATTGAGTTTCAATGAGATTATCCTCCCTTTTTCCGCAGTATACCCAATCTGCAATATCCATTTTATATGTATATGCTTTTCGGTCTCCGAAATCGGTTATCCGTTTCAAAAAATCCGTATTTTCTATTTGAATTTTGGATAAATC
>JAVBPA010000067.1:0-58155 GCA_031549925.1 Eubacteriales bacterium | reverse complement strand
CCGATTCGGTCAGGATACATGGGAAAAATCCGAAGCGGAAATGCAGCGTCAGGCGTTCAACATGACTCTTGCGAAAGCGAAAATGTCTCCGGATATGGTAGACGCGGTTTACGCGGGAGATTTAATGAATCAATGCACTTCTTCAATATACGGTCTTATCGAATACGATGTTTCGTATATTGGTTTGTACGGAGCATGTTCAACAGCCTCAGAAGGGCTTGCGCTCGCTTCGATGGCTTTGAACGCAAATTATTTTGAAAGATCAATCGTAATAACTTCATCGCACAATTGTTCGGCTGAGCGGCAGTTTCGTTTTCCCCTGGAATACGGAGGGCAAAAAACTCCGACTTCACAATGGACGGTTACAGGGTCGGGAGCGTTCTTGTTGGACAGAAACGGTTCAGGACCGCGAGTTACGGAGATATTGTTAGGTAGAACGGTAGATTTAGGAATTACGGATGCGAACAACATGGGAGCGGCACTGGCTCCGGCGGCGGCTGATACATTGGTACGATATTTTAAACAATCATCTTTAAAACCGGATGATTTTTCAATTATCGCAACAGGAGATCTCGGATATGAAGGACATTCCATACTGCTTGAGCTTACTAAAAAAGAGGGTTTGGATATTTCT
This sequence comes from Eubacteriales bacterium, assembly GCA_031549925.1. GTDB lineage: Bacteria > Bacillota > Clostridia > Oscillospirales > CAG-272 > JAVBPA01. The sequence goes on along the minus strand of JAVBPA010000067.1, from coordinate 57,521 downwards.
GGAGTATGCACAGATTGCGGATTGCTGATATACCATAGAACGGTTCAGGATATGTGTATGGGAGGTTCCGGATGCGGCTGCAGCGCGGTAGTCCTTGCTTCATATCTTTTAAAAAAGTTATGCGGCGGCGAATACAAAAACATACTCTTTATCGGAACAGGCGCGCTTATGAGTCCGATGGCTGTCAAACAGGGAAACAGTATTCCGGGTGTGGCTCACCTTGTCAGAATCGAAAATTAACGGAGATACGCGGTATGGAAACATTCTTGAATTATGTATGGGCATTTGTAATCGGGGGAGCAATATGCGTTGTAGCACAGCTTCTTATTGATTTAACCCCTCTGACTCCCGCACGCGTTCTTGTGGCATATGTCTGCGCGGGAGTTGTTTTAACTGCTTTCGGCATTTATAAACCGTTGGTTGAATTTGCGGGTTGCGGTGCTACTGTACCTTTAATAGGATTCGGTTATTCATTGGCAACCGGAGTCCGGCACGCCGTCGCTGAAAGAGGTTTGATAGGCGTGCTGACAGGACCTCTTTGCGCAGCATCCGCCGGAATTGCGGCTTCGCTGATATTCGGATGGATAACAGCCGTAGTTTTTAGAGGGAAACCTAAATAAGAATATTTATTTTTTATAAAGATACTTACCTCAACTGAAGACAAAGGTTACGAGGACACGGTCGCTTTTGTGAAAACCCAAATAAACAAAGTTGCAAACCGCAAAACTTTCAATGAAAGTTTTTTGCGGAGCTTTTTTTCGCAAAAAAGCGACCGTAATTCCGTACATTGAAAAAATTCAAAAAATCCGTTTTTCGTAAGAGACCAAATCCATTCCGTCTTTTATGTTTTTTTCTTGTCCGGTTAATTTATAACCCATTTTTTCATAAAGATAACATAATTTTTGTTCCTGTTTTATTGTATCAAGCTCCCATTTTTTTGCTTCCGGATAAAGTTTTTCAGCTATTGCTATAGCTTGCTGAGCATACTTTTTTCCTTGGTATTCGGGAAGTATAAACATTTGTGAAAGCCTGCATGTATTTTCATTGAGCTTCTGTATCCTTATATATCCTACATCCGTATATTGCAACCGGATAAAATAATGCTTTACATTTGGGAAACTAAACCTCCATTCAATTTTTTCGAGTGATTCGGCTCCAGGATTTGTTTCATAATCTTCATATTTTTCTAGCAAAGCTTTAAAACCCAATATTTGCATTTCTCGGATATGCTCACAATCCTGAACAAAAGCTTCTGTTAAAATAACATCCATATATAATTCTTCTTTCTTTTATAAAATAATATTCAAAAATTTATCATTTATTATTTCTATTGCAAAACAAGGGAGCTTAATATATAATAATGGCAAATATTCATAAAATTTATTTTTAGATACAGCTATTGTCTTTATATTATAATAAAAGATAAATATAGTCAACAAAAATGTTTGAAGTAGATTTTTAAATAAAAAATATTGACTAAATAAATAAAAAGGAGAAATAAAAATGCCCGGTTGGACTAATTTGGAAAATCTGATATACGAAGAGATAATACAGCGCGGACAGGAGGGCTGCGATATCTCCGGAATGAAAGAACTCCATTCGCAATGTGCGGGAAATAAGGAAAAACTCATGGATTTATACGAAAAGCTGTGTGCTTTGAAAATAAAATCAGATTTTCCTTACAACGAACCAAATGATTATAATGAAATAAATAAGCTGCTCGACGGTTATGCCTGGGAAAACTCAGAAGAGATCACTTCCGATAAATTTTTGGGAGCATGGCTTGGCAGATGCGCCGGTTGCGCGCTCGGAAAACCTGTCGAAGGATATCCGTACATGGGCGGCGGAGACGGAAGAAAGGGGTTTGAGAGTGTAAAACTCTGGTTTTCCGAATACGGTGAATGGCCGATCAGTTTTTATACACCGATTCATTCTCCGGCTGAAGAAAAATACGGATTACGCGTAGGATGTCCTGCTAGCACAAGAGAAAATATAAAATTTATGGAAACAGACGACGATATCCGTTATACAGTACTCGGACTTGTTGCAACAGAGCAGTGGGGGGCGAATTTTACACCGTTTGATATCGGAAATCTATGGTACACGTATCTTCCTTACAATATGGTTTGCACAGCCGAAAAACAAGCATACATAAATTACGCAAATGCATCGGACGAAACCGATTTGCAAAAAAAGCTTTGCTATACAAGGGAATATCTGAACCCTTACCGCGAATGGATTGGAGCGCAAATACGCGTTGATTCCTATGGTTACGCAGCGGCGGGAAATCCGCTTCTCGCAGCTAAAATGGCATATAACGACGCCGCTTTCTCACATGTCAAAAACGGGATTTACGGAGCGATGTTCTTCTCCGCTGTTATTGCCGCCGCTTTTGGGGAAAGGGAGAAAAACCGGGAGGGTTTGCTGCGCTGCATAAAAGCCGGGTTATCGGTTATACCTAAAACTTCAAGACTATATGCGGATATAAACCGTGCGGTTGATATAGCGGGTGACGGATATGAACCAGACCGTGTAATGTATGAGCTATGGAATACATTCGGCGATTACAGCGGAGTTCATACAAATAATAACGCCGCTTTATGTGCCGCTTCTCTGCTGCTTTCGGACGGAGATTACGAAAAAGCGATAACCAACGCGGTTTACGGAGGATGGGATACGGATTGCAACGGAGCTACTGTCGGTTCGATAATGGGAGCTTTGCTGGGTGCTTCCGCATTGCCGGAGAAATGGATTGTACCGCTGAACGATACTCTTTACAGCGCGGTTTGGGGATTTCATCCCATAAAAATATCCGATTGCGCCGAAAGATCCTGGACAGTTTATAATAAAATCAAAAGAAATTGAATTTTGCAGGAGAAAAATTTTATGTACAGATTCGGAAAAGAAGAACTTGAAGCATTTAAACCTCTTACACAGGGTGTCAGTCTTTTCAAAATAAACAATGACCGGCAGGAAGTTTTTAAATGTGAAGAAAAATTGAAAGAAATGCTTGGAATTGATTACGCGCTTTTGATGACAAGCGGTTATGCCGCGATAACATCTGCTCTTATAGGACTCGGAATAGGCCCGGGTGATGAAGTTATCATTCCCGCATATACATATATAGCCACTGCTATGGCAGTCACTTCTGTCGGAGCGATACCGGTTATTGCCGAATGTGACAGCGCACTGACACTTGATGTAGTCGATACAGAAATAAAAATATCCAGATATACAAAAGCAATAATACCTGTTCATATACAGGGTTTTCCTTGTGATATGGATGCGGTTTGCACTCTTGCCAAAAAGTATGGGATTGCCGTAGTGGAAGACGCTTGCCAAGCGGACGGCGGTTCTTATAAAGGCAGGAGACTCGGTTCGATTGGCACGGCGGGAGCTTTAAGCTTTAATTTTTTCAAGGTTATATCATCGGGAGAAGGCGGGGCGCTGCTTACATCTAACCGCGTATTATACGAACGCGCTTTGATATATCACGACGCAAGCGCGATAGCATATTTCGGAGCGCAGCTTGACGGAGTGAACGAACCTCAGTTCTGCGGTAATGAATACCGCGTCGGAGAAATAACGGGAGCGATATTAAATTCTCAGCTTACAAAGCTCGACGGTATATTATACGATCTGCGTATGAACAAAAAAATATTTATGGATATACTTTCAAAAAAATTCAGTTTTGCTCCGTCACACGATATTGAGGGCGACTGCGGAACAACACTTCCGTTAAGATTTGAGACGGAAGAAAAAGCGAGGAAGTTCGCTTCGGTAACCGGAGGGGTTTTGCCTATTGATACAGGTAAGCATGTATATCGGAACTGGACTCCGATCATGGAAAAACGCGGAGCTTTTCATCCTAGAATGGATCCATTTAAAATGGAGGAAAATAAAAAATTAAATCATAATTATTCATATGGCATGTGTCCGAAAACAATTGATTATTTGTCAAAAACGGTTTATATTATGATAAATCCGGACTGGAGCACAGAGGATATCGAAAAAATCGCTGATATTTGGCATTCGGCTCTTTAATACAAAATTCAAACAAAAGACGTAATAAAAATGAAAAACAAAATATCATATGTTTGCGGAGAATGCGGAGCGAAAAGCCCGAAATGGCTGGGACGCTGCCCGAAATGCCAGTCCTGGAACAGCTATGAAGAAGAAATAACGGAAACAGCTCCCGCAGGAGCAACCGGATATAGAACCGTTACCGGAATCAGCGGAGCAAAAGCCGCTCCTTTTTCCGATGAAGACGCAGCCGAATGTGACCGAATCGCAACGGGGATCGGAGAGCTTGACCGCGTTCTCGGAGGAGGACTTGTCTCAGGCTCGGTAGTGTTGCTTTCGGGAGAACCGGGAATAGGTAAATCGACTTTACTCATGCAGTTGTCGGGAGAAGTCGCAAAAAAGGGACGGAATATACTCTACATTTCAGGTGAGGAATCCAGAGGGCAGCTTAAAATGCGTGCTGACAGACTCGGAGTTAAAAGCTCGTCACTCCAATTGCTAACCGACGGCGATATCGACAACATAATATCTGAATCACAAAGATTAGACCCGGATATTATAATAGCGGATTCGGTTCAAACGCTGTCGGATTCCCGTCTGAATTCGCTTCCGGGAAGTATTATGCAGGTAAAAGAAACAGCTTCACGTCTTATATATGAAGCTAAAGAAAAAGGTATCGCGGTTATTTTAATAGGGCATGTAAACAAAGAGGGAGGAATTGCGGGTCCAAAGGTACTCGAACATATCGTTGACGCAGTTTTGTATTTTGAAGGAGAGAGACGCGGATCAAACAGGATAGTTCGCGCTGTTAAAAACCGTTTCGGTTCGACGAATGAAATCGGTGTTTTTGAAATGACTTCCGAAGGACTTGCGGAAATTCCAAACCCATCTGAAATGCTGCTGCGCGACCGTCCGCACGGGGTCTCCGGTAACTGCGCTGTTTGCATAATGGAGGGAACGCGCCCGATAATCGCAGAAATACAGGCTTTAGCTGCTTCTACCGTGTACCCCTCTCCCAAAAGAACCGCAAACGGAATCGATTTTAACCGTATGGGCGTTTTGCTTGCAGTGCTTGAAAAACGGCTGGGGTTGCGGTTTTCAACGCAGGATATTTATTTAAATGTCATAGGAGGATTGCGTATTGACGAACCGGCTTCTGATTTAGCTGCGGCGATGTCGCTTATTTCCGCAATTCTTGACCGTCCGCTCCCCGATGATATAATTGCTGTGGGAGAAGTAGGGCTGGCTGGAGAATGCCGCGCGGTAACGGAAGCGGCGCAGAGAATACGCGAAGCGGAAAGACTGGGATTCCGCCGTATGATAATGCCGCAAAGAACAAAGGATATTTCCATACCCAAAACCGATATAAAAATAATAACAATAAACAGTATTTACGAAGCGATAAAATTCTTCGAAAATACTGCCGAATAAGTTTTTATGGACAATTAAAACAATGAATATAGTTACAATTAGCAAACAAGATGATGTTTGGCTGTCTGTCGCCGATTACGCCGAAAATTGTTCCTGGAATGCTTGCCGGAAAATGGCCGCTTTGATGAGAACCGGAGATTTTGATGATTGGGAAAGATTGTTCGCCGCATATGATAACGGCGTTATTACGGGATTTTGCGCTCTCATAAAACCGAAGAGTTTTCCGGGAATGGAATATACCCCTCTTCTGAAATGGCTTTTTGTTGATGAGAAATATAGAGGAAAGCGTTTGAGTCAAAACTTGATCGAAGTTGCTTCCGGATATGCAAAGAATCTTGGGTTTGATAAAATATTCCTGACCACATGGCACACTGGCTTGTATGAAAAATACGGTTTTTTAAAAATTTGCGAATTAGAAGCACGCAACGGTTATTATGAAGGAATATATGAAAAAAAATTATGATAATAAAGAATACAAATCCTTTTATTAAATCTCAATTGTAACCGAACCCGATCTTATAAACTCTATATCACCGCTGTATACGCCGAATGAAAACAATGCGCTTTCAAGCTTGGTATTATCTCCTGTCACTTGTATAATAACACTGTTTTTACCGACCGCGGCAATCTCCAGACGGAGAGCGTCCGCGGTTTTTATTATTTCTGTTCTTGCCGCCAGATCGCATTTTATTTTCAAAAACATAAGTTCGCTTGTTACACATTCGCGTTCCGCCGCGAGATATACTTCGATAACCTCCATTACTCTGCCGAGCTGACGTATAAGCAGGTTTGCTTCTTCCTCGCTTGCGATAAGCGTAATTACCAGCTTATATACCTTCGGATTTTCGGTTACCCCGGTTACAAGGCTTTCTATATTATATCCGCGTCTCGTAAAAAGCCCCGATATACGTGAAACTACACCGGGATTATTATCAACAGAAGCCACTATTACATGTTTTTTTAAGTTCTTCATAAATTTATTTTTTGCTTTTCATATTATATATTGAGTTCTTTCGGAAATATTGATAATTATCTGCGGTTTATTACTTTTTTAAAGTAAAATATCCCCGTTGTCAGCTCTCGCGACTGTTTGCAATATTCCATTTTTATTTATTTCAATTAAACCGAAAGAATAATAATTCCCCGGAAGCACCCTGCCGATGCTTCCCGGACAAAATAAACGGAGAGCTCCGGAAAAACTCCCGTAATTATCATCCGCAACATAACTGATATACGGCGAATGTGTGTGTCCCCATAAAACGAAATCCGCCAGATTTTGATATGCAGCTCCGACTACACGGTTTAAATCTTCTTTTACTCTAAAGGTATGACCATGGCATATAAAAAATTTATAACTTTCAAATTCAAATATTTTATATGACGGTACAGTTTTATCGTTATAAACCGGAGGATAATCGTTGTTGCCGCTCAAAAATTCAAAAGGAATTTCTTTGTATTTTTGCATTTCAGAAAGAAAACCTTTAAATCCGTCACCTAAAAAAATAACAAGTGAACTCGATAGCGCGTGAATAGCTAAAATTTTATTTAAATAATAATTATTATTATGAGAATCTGATAATACAAGGATTTTTTTCATGTTTTTGTAACATCCCGCGTCAATATTGCATAATATGAAAACGAATAGCAAAATATTAAAATCAAGTATCAATAATCAAATATCAAGAATCAAAAACGAATACCGAAGGGATATAAACAAATGAATAATAAGATAGACCGTGAATTTTTAGAAAAATTAAACAATCTGGACGAAAAAACTTTAAGAATGGCGGTAATGAGTTTAGCTGAAGCGGCGGGAGTCAACCCGAAAAAAGCGGAATATGCTACTAACAATATAAAAAATATAAAGAAACAAATATCCAAAATGACAGAAAAAGATGTTGAAAACTTAATCAGCCATACTGATAAAAAAAAGGCGGATGAAATAATAGATTTTATAAAAAAATCGGGTGATTGATTTTTGAAAAAATACATAATTATATAAATCAACCCGCAATTATTAAAAAGACATTTGAAACATAATACGGGAGATTAATTTGCCGGAGGAGGAGAAAATTAATTGAATAACGGAGATTTCAGCGAAGCTTTAAAAGGTATATTGAATGATCCCGAGGCTTTAAGCGGGGTTATGAAAATCGCCAAAAATATGATGGGACAGAAACCGGAAAATTCAGAAGAAGAGGACGGGGATATAAGAGAAGAAGAAGTATTAAAAAAAGAAGAAACAATTAACCGGAAAGAAAGTCCGCCGAAAACTGAATATAGTAATGAAAACCGAACAAAATTGCTTTACGCATTAAAACCGTATTTGAACGAAAGCCGAAGAGAAAAAATTGATTATATTCTAAATATTATGAAAATGATCCATCTCGCTTCAGATATGAATCTGCTTCAGATGTTAAAGGGGGATAATTGATAACATGTATGCGCGTAATAATTTTAGTGAATCAAGTCCTAAACTGCCGCTGACCGTTGAAGCGCGTCAAAAATTAAAAACAGAAGCTGAGGCTTTGCCGGAAATTCCGCCGAATCAAATAGCACAAATATCAGCCGCTCCGAATAAAGACAGACGCGCAGTACATATTTCACGCACAAAATCACGCGGAGCGATTCCGCCCCCCGATTACGGCGGTACGGTTATATTTGATGCTGAAAAAGAACAAAAAAATACGAACGAAACAAATTCAACCCGTGAAAATATTCTTTCGGATTTATTGAATGAAACGGGTTCGGAAAAAACTTCCAGACGAAAAATAAGTCCCCAATATAACGATGAATATGATAAATTGCTGAGGGAAGGAGTACAAAACAATCAAGGAAACGCACCGATTCTTCAACAGGAAAATAACGCGAAGATACTAGGTAGTCAGGGTCCAAGTATAGTACGCCGCCAAAACATAAACAATAACGGATTTAATACATACAGCGGAAAGGGGCAAGCGCAAAACGATAATCAAAAAAACACGGTAAATTCGAAAAACGCCGAAGAAACACAAAACAAAGAAGCTGCGGAAAAAAAAGCTTCTCTGTCAGATATGATATTGCCTCATAATTTTAAATCGGATGATATGCTTCTTGCCGCTCTGGTCGTTCTGCTTTTTATGGGAGGATCGGAAAACGGCGGCAAAATAGACGATGAATTGATATTAATATTTGCGTTGCTTTTTATGGTCGGATAAATATATTTTTATAAACCGGTAGTTCACGCAGTAAAATTCAATCATTTTCGAGATTTATTAATCCAGCCACCGATTCTACAGGCAATGAAAATATTATTGTTCCGGCTTCCGTTTCAATTCCGGCATTTTTATTTATTGATTTGATGATCTCATCGCGCAGAGAAGTTTTTGTGACGATGTAGATCATCTCTTTTTCATTTGAAATGGACAAGCCGAAAAATTTATTTTGAGAAACTTTCCCTGTTCCTTTTGCATGTATTACAGTGCCTCCGACTGCTCCGGCTTTGCGTGCGGCGTCCATAACCATATCCGAACAGCCCCGTTCCGCTACCGCGACAACCAGCGAATATTTTACATCGTTCATTTTATAGTCTCCGTCATTATTATAAGAACTCCTGTAATCTGTATCAGCTTTTTTTTCTTCTGCACCCGAAATATCAAAATCATAAGGAATAGTAAAAGCGATTCCCATATCGGGGGCGTCAATACGCATTTCATATACAAGCTGACGCATTATTAGTTTTAAATTTGCTTTGGGAACACAGCAACATATAATAATTTTTTCACGATATTCAAGACCGAGCAAATCCAGAGTTTTTTTATGAGCCGTTCCTTCGCATAAAACGGAATATATTTCACCCGAACCATGTTTTTTAAAAAAAGAAGTAAATTCTTCGCCGCAATCCCGCCTGACCACTGCTGTCAGTAAAATAGAATCATTGTTCATCATCATTATTTCCGGTACTTTTTGTATTTTTGGTTTTTATTTTAAAATATACACCGAGCAGTTGAATCGTTATCAGAGGAGTCATGGCAACCATAGCTACTGTCCCGAACGCGTTTTGAGAAATATTTCCCCCTATAGCCGAACAAAAGCCGATACCGAGAGGAAGCAAAAACGTAGCGGTCATCGGTCCGGAAGCAACTCCGCCGGAGTCAAAAGCTATAGCAGTAAAAATCGGAGGAACAAAAAAGCTTAAAACAAAAGCTATTATATAACCCGGGATTATAAAATATAATATCGACCAGTCGGTCAGAATACGTATAATAGAAAGTCCTACAGAAATCGCTATACCGAAAGAAAGGCTGATACTTAAAGCTTTCTTTGGAATCGCTCCGGCAGTTATTTCCTGCACCTGACGGTTTAACACATGAACGGCAGGTTCCGCCGCAACAATAAAATAACCGATTAAAGCTCCTATAGGTATGGTTATCCAGTTGTATTCAAGCTCTCCGAGCAAAGTTCCGATATATGATCCGACAGGCATAAATCCTATATTAGCGCCGGTTAAAAACAATACAAGACCTACATAGGTATAAATTAAACCTACTCCTATTTTTAAAAGTTCACCTTTACGCAGTTTTAACCGGAATATTTGAAAAAGTCCGAAAAATACAACAATTGGAAGAACTGCTACGGCAACTTCTTTTAAATAATGCGGAATACCTTTTACAAAAAGCATCCACATTTGGCGGGAATCCGAAGCGTCCGGCAGAACAGGAGCTACATAACCTCCGCTGTTTTCAGATTTAAACAGCAATCCCAAGATTAAAACGGTTATAATAGGACCCACAGAACACAAAGCGACGAGTCCAAAGCTGTCTTCTTCGGCAGATTTATCGCTTCTTGTTGCTGCGATACCCATACCGAGAGCCATTATGAAAGGTACTGTCATCGGACCTGTTGTAACTCCGCCCGAGTCAAAAGCCACGGGTATAAAATTGGACGGAGCAAATATCAGCAAAACAAAAATTATAGCGTAAAAAAATAAAAGCATCCAGCGCAGAGGTATATGAAAAAATATACGCAGCATTGCAATTAATAAAAAAAGACCGACGCCTGTACCCACTGATATTATCAATATATAGGTCGGTATATCGGGTGTTTGATTTGCCAGTATCTGCAAATCGGGTTCGGATATAGTTATTATTACCCCGACGATAAAACTTATTCCCAAAATAAACCAAAGTTTTCGTGTGCGAACAGAGGAAGAACCCACAGTTTCGCCCATTTGGATCATCGCGGTATCAGTTCCGAGTGTAAAAAAACTCATTCCTAAAATAAGCATAAATGTTCCGACAAGAAAAGACATTAATATGCTGTTGGGGATAGGAATCAAAGTAACGCATAAAATAAAAACAATAATCGCAACCGGAAGGACAGATTTTGACGATTCAAGAAGTTTTTCGTTTAAAATTTTATTGCTTTTTATCGAGAATTTTCTTGAAAACATAATAATCTATCCTTTCACTGCGAATTTATTTTATAAACAATGATAATATTAATATATTAAATCACCTATCGTACGTTCTGCCACTACATACACAACATAATTTGCACCGGATGATTTTATACTTGCCTGATCAAAACCGTATGACCACATTTCGCGGTACACCGTTTTGTTAAAACGCTCCGGAAGCATATTATAAATCGCAATTCCGAAAGAATCGCGCATTACATAGATATTCGGCAGACTGGTGTTTCCGGTATTATAAGTTGCTGCTTTCGGCGTTGTATCGTGATTCATAAGCAGCCAGTCTTTATTATTAAAGAAAAGCATTTTTGCCGGGGAATCAAACTTCGGATCAGCGAAAACGGCCAGCTCACGCATTGTGTTTTCGTTAAATTCCAAATAGTAAGCCATATCTCCGCCCCGTACATCTTTCGTATAAAAACCCATTTCTTCATATGTTCGGGGAGTTGCCGAAGGATATTTCTGCGAGATATAGTTCATAAGTTCAGTATATGCAAGCCATGCTCCGTATTCCGTCCAGTGAGAATCCGTTTTATGAAAAATCTTCAGAGTATCGCTTTTATGTTCAATGAATTTTTCCGTTAAATCAATAATTTTCGCTCCGCCGTTCTCCGCCGCTTTTATAAATTGCTGCGTCCGGTTTTCCGATGTGAGTTGAACATAATTTGAAGGAACCGTTTCAGGATAAACCGTCATCGGATTGGGAATGACGAGATATATAAGTTCCGCGCCTTCCATATTGCTTTGGAGCCATTGAACGTTTTTTTTGACATTAGATTCCACTTTTTCTTTCTGGGAATCTGTCAGGAGATTTGTTCCGAGATAATCGGGCAGGGAGGAAACAAAATGACATTGATAATTAGATCCTACAACCACTTCAAAAGCATCGTTGCGGACTTGTGTCGCAGAAGCTTTATAAGCCGCGTTAATCTTGACAGAAGTACTTTCGGTTTTCCCGACAACAATTGCTGAAATTTCAATGGGAGTTGTTCCGGATTTTGCTATTTCTACAGTTCCGATAAAATATTTATTGTCCGCGATATAAGAAACATCGGTTATTCCGCCTTTTATATAGATCTTTGCGTTTTCCTCGCATGTTCCCGCAATACAAAATATATTAGGTGCGGTATGTGTAGTATTTGTTATAACCGGAGGAGCTGTTTGTCCTTCTTTTGTGATAACAGGCGGAGCTGTAGTTTCGGATTTATCCGGTTTTTCAGCAGATTCGTTTTCCGATTTCTTTGTTGTAACGGGCGCTTCGGTTATTTCCTTGGTAACTGAGGAGAAACGGTTTGTAGTCGTTTCCCCTTCTGTTACGTTTTGATTATTTTTTGAGAGGGATAACAAATCAGGATCGCTGGTTTCAGCGGTACATGAAGCCGTAAGGGCAATTATTATTATAAAAATTAATACGGCTGTTATAGCGCGAATACTGTATTTCATCAAAATAGTTTACTTTTTAATCGTATGTATAATATCAGCAAAACTATACTATATAATAGTTATATTTCCGGAATAACAAGTTCTATTTCGCGTCCCGCAACAGCACTCTTAACGATACCGTCGATTATTGCCTGGTTATACAGAATTTGGTTTGACGGAACAGGTGCGGGCAGGTTATATTTAGCCGCGTCAAGGAATGAACGGATTTTGCGGTCGAACAAAGACGGACCTTTATCTTCAATCAGAGGTATAATCGTATCGAACTGCTGTCCTCCGATTTGATGATACAGAGTCATAGGACCGCCGGTCGAGCCGTTCCAGCAATCTGTTGAAGGAATACGGAGACCTGCTTTTTTTCCGAGGATTATCGTATCTCCGGGAGTATTTATGTTCATTGCCCAAGCAATACGGAAGTCAAGTACAATACCGCCTTCAAGACGTATAAGAGCAGCCGCAAAATCGTCAACTCCGAAAGCGTCCGCATATTCCGGATGCGCGCCGAATGTAAGCGGATCTTTTCCGAAGAAATCTGATTTATAACCGGATACCGTGAGAGGCTTAGGATAGCCTACAGCGTTTAATACCATGTCAAGCGAATAACAGCCTATATCCGCAAGAGCTCCGATACCGGCGGTTTCGTCGGTGATAAAAGATGTTCCGAACGGAGTCGGGATACCTCTTCTTCTTCCGCCGCCTGTTTGAATGTAGTATACTTCTCCGAGGTCGCCGTTCTGAACAATCTTTTTAATCATTTGCATATTTGCGTCAAAACGGGGCTGGAAACCGATTGATAAAACTTTACCGGATCTTTTTTCCGCACGGCAAATCTCAATTGCTTCTTCAAGAGTTACGCACATAGGTTTTTCGAGCAAAACGTTGATTCCGTGGTCAAGGGCGTAAATAGCGCAGGGAGCGTGCTGGCGGTTGTATGTACATACTGAGACCGCGTCGAGTTCTTCGTTGTCGATCATGGATTTATGGTCGGGATAGCAGCGGACTCCTTCAACTCCGTTGTCAGCAAAGAATTTTTCCGCTTTGCCGGGAACAAGGTCAGCTCCCGCGACGATTTCTACATCAGCCATTCTTTTATAGCTGTCAATATGCGCGCCTGCGATCCAACCGGTTCCGATAATACCGACGCGAAGTTTTTTGCTTGTGTCAACATCAATACCTTTTTCCGCGATTGCGTTTGGGTTTAATTCTGTAAGACTTAATTTTGCCATTGTCTGCACCTCATAAATAAAATTTTTATATTTTTTTATTATCTGTCAAAATTTACGTACACCAGCGATTATAACATACCAAATATAATTTTGCAAGTATAATATTACCTCTTGGAATTCCGAAATAAAAATCGGATAAAAATCAAATATTTACAGCAAAAATTGTATTAATTATGGTATAATATAAAAACATGAAAAAAGACGCTGCGGATTGTTCGGGGAAAGTGTTTTTTTAGTTATTTATACCGGAATGAAAGGCTGGACGGAGAGTAAAATGAACAGATGGAAGATTCTCGAAAGAAAAAAATCAATTATATGGGAAGTTAAAAACGGAGCGGGATATCATACCGATGACATTGAAATGAGCGGGTACGGAGTTTCTCAGATATTGAAATACGGTGTAGACGGCAACGGATTACTTTTTATTTCGCATCACCCGGTATTTCCTTCTATACGGCGCAGAAAAAACGATACGCACGGTTCATATCAAACCGATATTCCAAAAAATTTAATGCCGCATCTTTTAATAAATAACAAAGAACCGGAACAAAAACCGGTAAAATTTATAATTGACGGAACACTTAAAGCTGTTTGCGAAACCGGAAAAGGAATAAATATCGAACATCAATGTTATCCGGACGAATCCGCTAAAATATGTTATGAAAAAATAACGGTTATAAATAATACCGATAAAGATACAGAGCTTGATATCAAAGCGGAAAAAATAACGGAAGCCCACCGCGAAACCGGATGTATGGGAATCTGTATAATGGAAATATATTGCTCGGAAACGGGAAGTCATATAATAAGAGCGGGAGAAAAATTTGATTTTTATATCTCGATTGCCGGGAGGCTGGCAAATGAAAAAAAATATAACCCGAATCCAAAGGAAGCTCTCACAGGAAGATATAAAAAAATTGAAAGACTGACAAGCACTTTATGTATCGATTCCGGAAACGCGGTTCTTGATACATTATTTACATTTGCGAATATACGGTCGGGAGAAAGCGTTTTCACGACAAAAGCGGGCAATCTGCACAGTCCCGGAGGACAATCATATTACGCGGCTGTTTGGTGCAACGACGAAGTTGAATATGCGGGACCGCATTTTGCTTACAGAGGAGATGAAGCTTTAATAAAAGCTTCCAGTAATGCTTATAATTTGTATAAACCATTTATGAGCGATGAATATTTGCCGATACCTTCTTCGATTATAGCCGAAGGGATTGACTTTTGGAACGGAGCGGGAGACAGGGGCGACGCGGCTATGTATTTATACGGAGCTTCACGTTTTGCTTTAACCTGCGGAAGACGTGAAATATCGGAAAATTTATGGGAAGCAATTAAATGGTGCGCCGAATACTGCCGCCGGATGATAAACGAAAACGGAGTTGTTATTTCTGATTCGGATGAACTTGAAAACAGATTTTCTTCCGGTAATACCAATTTATCCACATCATCGCTCAGCTGTGCCGGATATCGCTATGCTTCCCGTTTGGCAACTGAGATGGGAGACGGAGAACTCGGAGTTTATTATAAGGAGATCAGCGAAAATCTGGAAAAATCGATCGAAAAATATTTTTGCGCGGATATACACGGTTATGAAACATACCGTTATCATGAGGGCTGTGAAAAGCTGCGTTCATGGATATGCCTGCCTTTATGTATGGGATTCGGAGAACGTTCCGAAGGAACAGCGCGGGCTTTGCTTTCTGAATATCTTCTCGTAAGCGACGGATTGTTAACCGAAGAGGGAACTCAAAATGTTTGGGACAGATCTACATTGTACGCTTTGCGCGGGCTATTCGCTTCGGGATACGGTCACATGGCGGAAGATGTTTTTATCGATTATTGCAATAACAGACTTCTCGGAGAAAGAGTACCGTATCCGGTCGAAGCGTATCCGGAGGGAGAACGCAGACATTTAAGCGCGGAAAGTGCGTTGTTCTGTAATATAATAACTGAAGGAATACTGGGCTTTGAACCGCTTTCCATGAACAGTTTTTCATTTTCTCCTTCGGTACCCTCAAATATCGGATATATAAATTTAAGAAATATCAAAGCCTTCGGCGGAACATTCGATATAGAAGCGGATACCGAAAAAGCGTGTGTTATATGCGGAAATAAAATTATAGCGCAATGTAAAACCGGTGAAAGAACCAAGGCTTTCATACCTGCCGGAATGTAATAAGTATTAGATTTATATTCACGAATTAATAACAATAATCATTTACAAATTAATATCATCATGGTATAATAAAAAACACATTTGATATTACGAGGAGGTGTTTGTGCTGACCCATGAGAAGATAAACGGAAATAAATTATCTGCTACGCCTAAACTTCCGAATATTACAATTATAACGCTCATTATTATAACGGTTTTTTGCGCCGCAGTTTCCGCATATTCACCTGTTTCGATATTCGGTGTTATCTTTTTGTCTGCCGCTTCCGCTTCGTGCGCTGTTTTATGTCTTATAAAAGGCAGATATTTTTTGGTTGTTTGCGCTCTTCCGGCGGTGATTTTAGCATATGTTTTTTGGGGACAAATAAGTATATCCGCTGCCGGTTTTTTGTTTATATTTTGTGCGTTTCCGCTTTTTATAGCTAAAAAACGATCTCTTAGACGAAACGAAACAATAGCGGTAACCGCGGTTTTTACCGGAATAGGGCTGATTATTTATTATACTTTAGTTCTGCTTGTTGAAAATAATGGTATAATAACAGCCGAAACATTTGTAAATTATTACAACGCTTTTAATGAGCAATACTCTAAAATGTTTGCCGAATACGGTTATGACGAACAAACAGTTCAAAAAATACTCCAATACGCCGTTTTTTTTATTCCGGCTTTCGTTATTTGCCTGCTTGAAATAATCGCATATTTTACAACGGTAATATTTGCTTTTATCGGACGTATTTTTAGAATTCAAAAATATATTATGCCCCAATTTTTCTGGCGTTTGGGAATGAGTTCGATATCTGCATATATTTTTTGTATATGTTATTTTTTGTCGGTGCTCTTCTCTTCTGACAATGGAATATCCTTCATTTCACTTGCGGCGGAAAATTTAATTATTATATTAACTCCCGGATTTTCTGTTATCGGAATAAAAAAAACAATCAACCGGATAAAAAACAGAAACGGAAAGGCATGGCCGATAATCGTGGGAGCGTCTGCAATTCTGCTTCTTTTCTTAAATATACTGGCATTTTTAATTGCGGTATCCTTTATTGGAGTAATCGAAACAATAATGGACGAAATAAATGCATATAAAAAGCGTTCCGAATGAGTACCGGATATGTTAGTAAACTACTATAGAATTCATTTCGGATTAATCGGATTAATATGAAGGTTTGTTTTGGCTGCATAAACAGTTGATTAAATGATACATTTGATTTTTAGGTAAAAATGATTATGTTGAAAAAGATTCGCGATAAAATGGCGATGTATTCGAGAGAAATAATAAATACGGCTGCGGCGGTCGCTTTTTTTATTACTTATATTTTAGTATGCGAACGTTTTGGTGCGGAACCGATAAAAACCGGTATAATTATAATCATTTTATACTTGATATCTGTTGTTTTAATCGGAATAACATCAAGAGTTATCGGCTCTTATATAGGAAATAATATAACAAGCGACGTAAATTCACCTCTCGGAAATATTACTCTTGATATATTAAGCCGTCTTCGTCAGCCGGTAATAATCTGCGACGAAAACGGAAGGATAATATGGTATAACCGTGAGACAACGCATAAGTTGGGCAAACGCGAAGCTTTATACGGAAAAAATCTTGATTTTATATGCAACACTCCGATTTCCGATATAATTTCGGCGGAATCCGCGGCGGGGATTGATACGGAAGTGTTCGGATCCTTATATTCCGTCCGGGGATATAGGCTTACATCACAAAATAAGGGTTATATTTTGATGATGTGGCAGGATAAAACCGAGCTTCGGGCGGCTTATAAAAAAATTTCCGACGAAACGATTATCACGGCTTATATTGTGGTTGATAATTTGGATGAGCTGCTGCAGTATGTTCAGGAAAAATACCGCGCCGTTTCCGCCGAAATAGAAACAGTGCTGAAAAAATGGGCGGAAGAAGCGAACGGTATTATTTTAGAATACGAAAGAGATCGCTATTTTTATATTTTTGACGCGGAACATTTAAACAAATTTATATCGGATAAATTCGATATATTGGATAAAATAAGGGATATCAGAATAGGGGACAGCAGTCTTCCCGTAACGGTATCGATTGGAATTTCTGGAATTTCGGGATCTTTTTCCGAAAAAAACCGAGCCGCGAAAGCCGCGCTTGATATGGCACTCCAACGCGGAGGAGATCAAGTAGTTGTTAAAAATGAAAATGAACTGGAATTTTACGGGGGACGTAACAAGGGAGTACAAAAACGAACAAAGGTTCGTGCCAGAGTTGTGGCAAACGAACTTGCCGCTCTTATTTCAAAAAGCTCAAACGTTTTAATAATGGGTCACCGTAATATGGATTATGACGCTCTCGGAGCGTGCGCCGGTCTTGCAAGGCTTGCGATTTTCTGCGGGGTAAAAACAAATATAATAATAAACGCAAATGATTCTAATATTGAAAAGGGATATAATAAACTGCGAAGAATACCGGAATACCGGAATATATTTGCCGACGCTTTATACGGACAAGATATGATTACCTCCGAAACTCTGCTGATTATAGCCGATGTTAATAACAGGCTGCAATTTGAAAACGCAGATATTGCGGATAACGCTTTTAATATTGTAATTATAGATCATCACCGAAAAAAAGAGGAATTTAAAAGACCGCCCGCAATGGCATATATAGAACCTTCGGCTTCCTCAGCCTGCGAGCTTGTGGCGGAAATTCTTGAACAGGCTATGCCTGCGGGACAGCTTCCGAAAGATGAAGCCGATATGATGTTTGCGGGAATTTTGCTTGACACAAAGCAGTTTACGCGCAATACCGGATCACGAACATTCAACGCTGCGTTATATTTGAGAAATGAAGGCGCAAATCCCGCCGATGTTCAGGAACTGTTTAAAGTAAATATCGACGATTATATGAGAGAATCGCGGTTTTCCGCAAACATATACACATACCATTCTTTTATAGCGGTTGCAATCAATGAGAGTGTGGACAATACCTCGGCGGATCGTATTTCGGCGGCTAAAGCGGCTGATAAATTGTTGTCACTCGAAGGCATTGAAGTATCGTTTGCCATGTGTAAAATTGGGAATTCTATATTAATATCGGCAAGATCATCGGGTTCTGTAAATGTTCAGCTGATAATTGAAAAATTGGGCGGCGGAGGGCATTTTGATGCGGCGGCTACACAAATAGAGGGAATAGAAATTCCTCAGGCGATAGAAAAATTAAAAGCTGCTATCGATGATTTTCTTGATGAAGTTTAATTTATTCGTAGAATAAATCATTCGGAGAATAAATCATTTTGAAAAAAGACTGTCGTACAAAATTATTTTATTCTGCTTGTGTAAATAAAATATTACCGATACCGTTACTGTATGGCTTAATAAAACAAACTGTTTATGAAAATTATTTTATCATAGGCGAATAAGGAGGTATGATTTTATAATGAAATTCGGGTGTTGCATACCGGGCTCTTCATTTGTCCCTCATATTGCAGATATGCAAAAGTCTGAAGAAGCGGAAAATAATCCGCTTAGAATACTCCGGAACGGCTGCCTGGCGGTTGTAAATCAAATAGGATTTGATTTCGCGGAAGCTACTGTCGGACTGCTCATGAGCATGACGGAAGAAGAACTATTGAAAGCGGTTGAAGAAAATATAAAAATAGAAGCGGCGAACAGTTTTATACCGGCTTCAATGCCGATAATAGAAGGCGGAGCAAAGCTTGAGAGTTTCGCGGGAGAAGCAATACGAAGACTGGCTTTACTCGGCGGAAAGGTTATTGTTTTCGGTTCGGGCGGGGCAAGAAAAAAACCGGATGGAGTTACAGATTTTGAAAACCGATCCGCAATTAAAAAATTTTTGGCAATCTGCGACGGATATGCTGCGGAGTATAAGGTTGATGTTGTAATCGAACCTTTGAACAAGGGCGAAACCAACGCGATAAATACCCTTGCCGACGGAGCAGCTTTAGTCCGTGAAATGAGAGCGGAGGGTTATCAGAATATAAAATTATTGGCAGATGCTTATCATATGTGCAAAGAAGAGGACACAGATAAGTTAATCGACAGCGAAAACGGGTTATATAATATTGAATGTCTCGGGGATATCGCAAAAAATTCCGATTTGCTGCGGCATATACATATAGCCGAACCCAAAGGACGCAAATATCCGGGTTCTGACGGAGGGGAATATTTGCAATTGTTTGCCCGCGAACTTAAAAAGATTAATTATAACGGTACGGTTTCAATTGAATGTGCTTTCGGGGATTTCTTTTCTGAAAGCGGAGCGGGACTGGATTTCATGAAAAAGATATTCTAATAATATAAATAGTATTTAAATAGAAACAGAGGTAGATAGTTATGAAAGTTATGCTGCTGGAAGATGTCAGGGCTCAAGGAAAAAAGGGAGATATTATAAATGTAACGGACGGATACGCCAGAAATTATTTGTTTCCGAGAAAATTAGCATCGGAAATGACTCCGGCTTTGATAAAAGAACTGGAAGCTAAAGAAGAAGCAAAACTCCGCCGTGCTGCGATTGAAAAAGCGGAATCCGAGGAAGTTGCGAAGAAGCTTGAAGGATTGATGATAAAAATGACACTTTCTGCCGGAGCTGACGGTAAAGTTTACGGCTCGATTAATACAAAAGACATCGCGGACGCAATGCTTGCGCAAAATAATATGGAAATTGACCGCAGAAAAATACAGCTTGACGAAGCCATTAAGACATTTGGTACATATAGTGTGGAAATTAAATTATTCCACGGAGTTGTGGGTAAGATAAACATAGTTGTAACCCAGAAATAAAAATATTGCGGGAAAAGCGAAAGGACAGAAATAATAAATATTTATGGAAGAAAAACTAGACAACGCGCTTCGCAAAATGCCTTTTTCGCTTGAAGCAGAACAATCGGTTCTCGGAGCCGTTTTAGTAGATCCCGAATCGTTTAATGACGTAGCTAACATAATAAATTCGTCTGAATTTTATATAGAAGATCACCGTGAAATATATTTGTCAATGCAGGAGCTTTTTTTGCAAAGCCGCAGTATCGATTTTGTGACTCTTATCGACATGCTTGTAAAACAAGGGATGTACAAATCAAACGAACAGGGACGCGCTTATATAAAATCGCTTGCGGAAATTGTTCCGACCGTTTCTAACGTTCGGGATTATGCTAAAATAGTTCACGAAAAATATTTGCTGCGTACACTCATTGAAGCTTGTGAAATATCCGTAGAGGAAGCCTATGCGGCGCAGGATATGGTTTCGGGTATATTGCAGGCAGCGGAACAGCGTATATTCAACATATTGCAAGGAAATGAAACAAAAGGATTTATCCATATAAGAGAAGTTATCAGAGATGTTTACGAACAGCTTCAGCAGTTACAGCGCGACCCTGATTCGGGAAAAGGAACTCCGACCGGATTTTCCGGACTTGATAAGGTAATTGTCGGATTAAATCCCGGTGATCTTGTTCTTGTAGGAGCCCGCCCGGGTATGGGTAAAACCAGTTTTGCTATGAATATAGCCACAAAATCATGCGAAAAGACACAAAAAACCGTAGCGGTATTTTCGCTTGAAATGTCGGCTTCGCAGCTTGTAACGCGTCTTCTTTCATCGGAAGCTATGGTTGATAACTATTTAATGCGTACGGGTAATTTGGATAAAGAATGGGATAAACTCGCCCACGCCGCATCAAGGCTGGCGGAATACGAAATATTGATAGATGATACTTCAGGTATTACCGTTACCGGAATGAAAGCAAAGCTCCGCAGAACAAAAAATTTGGGTATGGTGGTAATAGATTATCTTCAGCTTATGTCGAGCGACCGTAAGATTGATAACCGTGTTCAGGAGGTTTCTGAAATTTCAAGGAATTTAAAACTGATGGCAAAAGAATTCGGAGTACCGGTTATTACATGCGCCCAGCTTTCGCGCGCCCCGGAATCAAGATCAAAACCTATTCCGCAGCTTTCAGACCTGCGTGATTCCGGAGCAATCGAACAGGATGCCGATATGGTTATGTTTATATATCGTCCGGATTATTACACAGATCAATCAAAGAGCGATAAATCAGGTTCAGAAAAAGAACAGCCGAAACAAAATTATGCGGAAATTCATATTGCGAAAAACCGCCACGGAAGCACGGGTATGGTAGAAATGGGTTTTTTCGGACAATATACAAAGTTTACAACATATTCAGAGCTTACCGCTCCGGATGGGCAAAAATAAAAAAGATGCGGAAAAATATAAAATGCCTTTTGCTGATATAAATAAAAAAATTCGGGATACAATAAATAAATACGGAATGCTTTGCAAAACAAAATCGGTTCTCTGCGCTTATTCGGGCGGAGCGGATTCAACCGCAATGCTGTATATTATGAATTGTCTTAAAGAAGAATATTCGCTTGAGATTTCGGCTCTGCATATAAATCATATGATACGCGGAGACGAAGCTGACAGGGATGAACTCCATTGTGTTAGATTTTGTGATTACAATAACATACCCCTGATTGTAAAACATGTCGATATTCCTTCAATATGTCTTTCCGAGCATCTTGGCACGGAAGAAGCTGCGCGGAGGGAAAGATATAAAATATTTTCGGATTTGTGCAAAGAAAAAGGGTTTGACAAGGTTTGCGTTGCTCATAATTCGGACGATAATATGGAAACGGTTATTTTCAATATGACCCGGGGCAGCGGAATTGACGGGCTTTGCGGAATACCTCCGGTGAGAGATAATATAATCAGACCGCTCCTCGAAACAAGCAGAGAAGAAATTTTGGAATTTATAAAAATTCAAAAACTTGAATATATAACGGACAGTTCAAACAACGAAGATATATATACACGCAATTATATACGGCACAACATAATACCGCATTTATATAAGCTAAACCCCGCGGCGGGAGAGGCTTATACCAAAATGTGCGGCCGGCTTAGGCTTGATGCTGAATTTATAAAAAAAGCGGCGGAGGGAAATTATGAAAGCGATTCGGAAGTATTGCTTTCACGCAGAATTATAGCGGAATACGAAAAATTTCCCGATTGTACATCTTTGGAATACGTTCATGTAAAATCAGCGGTCGAATTGATAAAACACGGGAAAATATGGGGAAAAATATCTTTTCCTTCAGGAATTGATTTTGTAAAAACACGAAGCGGGTTTGAATTGCAAAGAAGAAAAGAAGAAAAAGAAGATTTAAAAAAGAAATTATATAAAGAATTATTGCCCGGCGAAAACGAATTAGGAGATTATGGAACAATATATTTGACAGTTGTTAAAAAAAACTTTGAAGATTATATAAATATTTACAAATCGGCAATAAAAGCTTGTTTTGATTCTGATAGAATAAATGGAATGTTGTACGCAAAAAGCCGTGAGGCGGGAGATGTTATAACTCTTTCTTCTGGAACACGAACAATCAAGAAGCTTTTTAACGATAAAAAAATTCCTATTTCAAAACGTAAGGTTTTACCTTTTATATGCGACAGCAGGGGTATTTTGTGGATACCGGAAACAGCTATTCGGAACGAATCGGCTTATGATTTAAAAAAAGATAACGGCAAATGCGTATATATGGCATATATACAACAGCAGACTATATAAAGATCGGATGTTGAAAAATAATTATGTTGTCTCAGGATATCGATCGTATATTGGTAAACGAAATCGAAATTGACGGTATTGTGCGCCGGATCGCTTCTGATATTGACCGCGACTACAGCGAAGGCGGACGTTTTTATGATGAATTGCATGAAACAAAGCTTTTGCTTCTGTGTATACTTAAAGGCTCGGTTGTTTTTATGGGCGAATTAATGAAAAGGATGACTTTACCTGTTGAAATCGATTTTATGAAAGTATCTTCATACGGCTTAAATTCTCAGTCATCGGGAAGCGTTAACATAATCCTTGACCTGCACCGCAGCGATATATCAAAAACAGATATTTTAGTAATAGAAGATATAATCGACAGCGGAAGAACTCTTTCATATCTGGTGGAATACTTAAAATTGAAAGGCGCGTATTCGGTAAGGACCTGTGCTTTGCTGGATAAACCCAACAGACGGGAAGTCGCTTTTGAACCTGATTATGTGGGCAGAATAATTCCGGATGAATTCGTCGTCGGATACGGACTTGATTACGCTGAAAAATACCGCGCTTTACCTTATGTAGGAGTATTGAAACCTTCCGTTTATTTGAATAAAAAATAATACTGACAGTGCATTTATATTATTATTGTAATGCAATCAAGCTTATATGAATATTATTAATTACGGCTGTCCGCGAAAGAAGAAAAGATAAAACCAATCCGCGCATAACATGATTAAATAAATGATAAAGTCTTCATTTATTCTATTTAATAATTTAAAAGGATTAAAATATAAATTTATTATTTATTGATATCAAATATCAAATTGAAATAAAATTGATATATTAACAATTTAACAAATTTCATACATTTATTTAATGTATTGTTTTGAGCAATTGATTGATTTATTTAAAATAATCTGTGTAAAATTAACATAGAGTAAAAACTTTAAAATAAAAATACGGGAACTAAAAAATTATTGAAAATTTTAAGTTCCGGCTGTGTTTGTAAAATCTTATATTTTAAAGTTGAACTACAATGAATGATATATTTATATAGTTAATAAAAAATAAAAAGTCCCGCTCCCGGAGGATTAAATGAAGGGCCACTTAAAATCAATAATATTTTATATAGTAATGATCAGTGTTATACTGATCGCTATTGTTGCGATTTTCAATAATATGAATACGGATTCCCTGATTTACAGCGATATTTTGAAAATGTTCCGTTCAGGTGAAGTAAAACAGTTTGAGATTGACGAAACCGGAAATCTTACCGTTTTGAAACATGACGAACAAATTTTCGAATATAAGCTGCTTGATGTTTCAATCTTTTATTCTGATTTGAATGATTTGGTTCAGCAGCAGTTAAACGACGGAACTATCGAAAGTTATAACTATAAGGAACCGAAAGAAATTTCCTGGGTTGTTTCTTTGCTGCCTTATGTATTGGTTATTGTTCTGCTGGTCGGTTTATGGCTGTATGTTATGAATCAAACGACAGGAAAAGGTTCGAAACTTAACTCTTTCGGCAGAGCGAGAGCTAAACTCGGAGCGGACGAAAAGAAAAAAGTGTATTTCAAGGATGTAGCCGGAGCGGATGAGGAAAAAGAAGAACTCCGCGAAGTTGTAGAATTTTTGCGTGAACCGTCGAAGTTCAATAAACTCGGAGCGAGAATTCCGCACGGAGTATTGCTCGTAGGCCCTCCCGGAACAGGTAAAACGATGCTTGCGAAAGCCGTCGCGGGAGAAGCGGAAGTTCCGTTCTATTCTATATCAGGTTCTGATTTTGTCGAAATGTACGTCGGTGTGGGTGCTTCCCGCGTCAGAGATTTATTTGACACCGCAAAAAAGAATCCAGCTTCAATAATATTTATAGATGAAATCGATGCTGTAGGACGCCACCGCGGAGCGGGACTCGGAGGAGGACATGACGAACGCGAACAAACATTGAATCAGCTGCTTGTCGAAATGGATGGCTTTGGTTCAAATGAAGGAGTAATCGTCATAGCTGCAACAAACAGACCGGATATACTTGACCCCGCGCTATTAAGACCCGGACGCTTTGACCGTCAGATAACGGTAAATTATCCCGATATCAAGGGAAGAGAAGATATTTTGCGTGTCCATTCTCACGGGAAACCTTTTGAAGCGGATGTTGATTTGCATACACTCGCTAAAACAACGGTGGGATTTACGGGAGCAGATCTTGCCAATTTGTTAAACGAAGCCGCTTTGCTTGCGGCAAGAAAAGGCAAATCTCTTATAGGGATGAACGATTTAGAGGAAGCGACAATAAAAGTTATAGTCGGACCTCAAAAGAAATCTAAAATAATAACGGAAGCCGAACGCCGTTTAACCGCTTATCATGAAGCAGGCCACGCAATTGTAACAAAAATAATGAAACCGGATTCGCCTGTTCATCAGATATCGATAATTCCTTCCGGCAGAGCGGGCGGATATACTTTGGCTTTACCGAAAGAGGATCGTTCTTATATGTCAAAAAATGACATGGAAAACGAAATAGTAACACTTCTCGGCGGACGTGTCGCTGAAAAATTAATACTCGGCGATATATCCACCGGAGCTTCAAACGACATTCAGCGTGCGACTTCCATATCACGCAATATGGTTACAAAATATGGTATGAGCGATGACCTCGGACCGATTGTTTACGGTTCGGCACACTCCGGCGATGAAGTTTTCCTAGGACGGGATTTTTCATCAGAAAGAAATTATTCCGAAGAAACGGCTTCAAAGATTGATGATGAAATCAAAAAAATAATTGAAAAAGCATATAACAGAGCGGAAGAAATATTAAAAGAACATATAAATAAACTTCATTTTATCGCAGGGTATTTGTTCCGCAGTGAAATAATGGATGAGGGTCAGTTCGAAGCTGTTATGAACGGCGAACCAACTCACGAAGAACTTGACGCTATTATCTCCGAACGCCGCCGCCGCAGCGAAGAAGAAAATAGAATAAAAGCTATGCGTGACGCAGCTGAAAAGAAACGCCGTGATGAAGAAATAAACCGGAATTTACAAATCCCTCCGTCAGAATCGGATAAAGATAAATAGTAACGATAACAAAAAACAGTATCGGCAGTAACAGCAAGATTAAAACAAAAAATTTCCGCGGTGAACGATTCTATAAAGTTTCGTAAGCCGCGGATTTTTGGAAAATATTATTTTAGGGGAGTGATAAACAACGAAAATAACTCTGTATATTTTAATAGCTGCTGTCAGTTTATTATTTTTAATTTTTATTATTTGCTTCTTTATAGCGGAAGTATTTTTCAGAATAGCTTTGACCAGAAATGGAATAGGGAAAAAGATACGGACGAGAATGGAAACCGATAATTATGATGATTATGCTAAAAATTCATTTTTGAAAAGATATGTTCCTCAATTCAAAGAGGGTATGCAATGGATAAATGAAAATCCTTTTGAAACGGTTATAATAAAAAGTATTGACGGATTATCTTTAACCGGATATTTGCTCGCGTGCGAAAATGCGAAACGTACCGTAATTTGCGTTCACGGATACCGCGGTTCGGGTAAAAAGGATTTTTCCTTCGTTTCAAAGTTTTATCATGAAAATAATTGCAATTTACTTCTTATAGATCAGAGGGCGCATGGAAAAAGCGAAGGAAAATACATTTGCTACGGTTATATGGAACGTCATGACTGCGTTTTATGGGCGGATTTTATTGTTAGCCGATTCGGTAAAAAGCTTCCGATATATTTTGACGGAGTTTCAATGGGCTGCGCTTCGGTAATATTGACATTAGGATTAAAGCTCCCCGATAATTTAAAAGGTATAATTGCGGATTGCGGATATTCTTCTGCCTGGGAACAATTCAGGCATGTGTTAAAAAGCAGAGTAAAATTACCGGCTTTTCCCGTTTTGTATATAGCGGATTTTATGTGCCGCCGGCGTGCGGGATGGTCGTTCGGAGATGTCAGCACGCTTGAAGTTTTACGTTGCAATAAAAAAATACCGATTCTTTTTATACATGGTGAATCGGATAAATTCGTACCGACGAAAATGAGTTTGCAAAATTACGAAGCATGTTCATCGCCGAAACAATTGGAAATTGTAAAAGGCGCCGTTCATGCGGTAAGTTATCTTACCGATATTCCGTATTGCCAAGCAGCACTGATTAATTTTTTTAATTTATATGATTGCAATAATTCATCTTTACAATAATTTCTTTGAAAAACGGTCAGATTATGAAAAAATAAAACCCGTTTAACGGGTTAGATAAATAAAAAAACGGAGAGTTGAACATATGAAAATAAAAATTTTACCGATCGTTTTGTTGCTTATATCCGCAATACTTTTTTCTTGCAATGAAGGGATAGATCTTTCAAAAAACGAAACCGTTGAAAACGCCACAAATTATATCGAAATAAACGTCCGGGATTATGGAGTGATAAAATTAGTATTATATCCGGAAACTGCGCCTAGAACAGTTGTAAATTTCCAAAAGCTAGTTTCGGAAGGTTTTTATGACGGACTTACATTCCACCGCGTTATAAGCGGATTTATGATACAGTGCGGAGATCCGACGGGAACAGGATTGGGAGGATCGGATGATACAATCCAAGGTGAATTCGCCGCGAACGGTATAAAAAACGACATTTCACATAAAAGAGGGGTTATATCGATGGGAAGGAAATCAACAGGATATGATACTTATGATACTGCCTCTTCTCACTTTTTTATCTGTCACGCTGATGCTACCAATCTTGACGGAAGCTATGCCGCGTTCGGAGAAGTTATTGAGGGAATGGATGTTGTAGACGCAATCGCTTCTGTAAAAACCAATTCTGACGATAAACCGATTACCGATGTAATTGTCGAATCAATTACTTTTTACGAACCGAAAAAATAAACTTTTTAGTTCTTATGTTATAGTTCGGTAATAAATAAAAATTTATAATATAAATTCACACCGCTGAGGAATTTTGCATTTGGAAAAATACTCTTTTTCAAGAGGTATCCATTCGTGTAAAAATCTTTCAAGCATAAAGTTTCCGTCGCGTTCCAAAATTCTGTGACGCTGCAAATCGGGGTCGATCTGCATAAAAACAGAAGTTGTGTAATACTCTCCGAAAGCGGGGTGAAGACTGTATGAACCTTCTACGATAATAAGAGGTTTATTTAAAACTTCACGGTATCCGTTGTAATCCCCCAGTTTACAATCAAAAATTTTATATTTAAAATCTTTTTTCGTTTCAAGCGGATTTATTACTTCTTCGATGAATCTTTCAAAATGAATATTTCCTCCGGGAGTATTAAATCTTTTAGGAACACGCAGTATTCCCGGCAGGAAAAAATCATCCGTTTCAATAACAGAGCATTCGAATATTCTACTTAGCAATCCGGTTATATAAGATTTACCGGAAGCGGCGTATCCTTCAATCGCAATAACCGCTCTTCCATCCTTTTCAATTTGTTTTTCAAGTTTTGATATTACATTGAAAAGACGGCAGTATTCGGATAAAACTATACGGTAATGAGGGGAATATTCATTTTTATAAATGTTGCTGTGACTTAATGAAGGATAATTTTGAGAAGAATATTTTTCTAAAAATTCGTTAAATTCAATAGCGGAAAATTCAAAAAAGCTTTCTTCGACCGCACTGCGCAATATATTAAGTTTTAAACGGAAGCTGTCATTTTTATCTCCCGTAACAAGAAGTGAGTTCTTGGAACTCATCTTCGTATTATTACGGGAATTATTTTCTTCAAAAATTTCGGCTGAAGCAAAAAAAATTTTTGCATATAAAAACGCGCTTATGGTATCCGGTATTAAATTCAATCTTGATAAATCTTCTCCGATATCGCAGGATAATTCCGCGGTATCTTTTTTTTGGATCGAATCTAATTCATTTTTTATGCTTTCAAAACAGCTTTGAAAGTCCCCTAATAAATGCTCGCCTCCGAATTCATTCTGATAAATGAGCTTAACCGCATCACAAGGCTGCATTTTGGGATATTTTTCGCTATGTTGTGTTATTATTGATAATAAATCAGTCATTTTGTATTAATTTTGCTTTTTTCAAAGCGAATAATATAATTGGTATTAAAATCAGTTGTATAATTATTGCGGGAAGAGTTTTAATAAATAAGCTTGTTGCGATTGCCGATAAAATAAATTCGTTTGTATTGATTCCGGCAGTTATCAATATGTATTGTACAGCTCCGTTAACAATTCTTCCGCATATCATAGCTATAATCAACACAGCATAATATGTCCAGTATTTTTTCGGAAATATTTTATATAGGAATCCGCATAATAAACCATAAACACAGAGTTCAAAAGCCATTGAAACACATGTGGGAAACGGAGGAGCGCCGAGAAGCAAAAATCTCAGCAGCGGAGCTATAATACCCACAGCCGCACCCCAATGCCATCCGCAAATAAATCCGCATAGCATAACGGGCAAGTGCATCAAAGACAAAGCCGTTCCCAGCTGATAATTATTACCGGTTAAAAAAGGAAGCAAAATACATAAAGCCAGGGAAACAGCCGAAAAAGTGAGATTTTTTATATGCTTGTTTATCATTTAATTAAATTATTTCTCCTGTTCTCAAACAATAAACAAAACACCGGCAAAATTTGTTTTAGATAAACAATCATGCCAATGTCCTTGAGACACAGATTATATTTTGTTTCTTTGTTTTTTATTATATTTTATTCGGAATAAATATAAAATATTATCGGAAGCTTGTGCTTTCACAAATGTTATATTTATTCGTATCATTACCATGATACAAATATTAATGTTCCGTGTCAATACCGATTAAATAAAATTCACAATTTACCTCAGTTATTTATTTTAAAGATAAATCTCTAAGCTGTTCTACGGCAGATTCAATTAAAGCGGAAGCGGTCATTTTAGGCATTCCCGCAATGGATACATTGCACATATTCATCGGAATAAGTATTTTACAGGCATTGCTTTTGCCTACAGCAGAAGCCATTTTTGCGGTTATTTCTCCGAACATTGAATCGGCAATTACTATTCCTACGGGGCCGATTATTACATCGGCAGTTTTTGCGCATACCAATACAGAATTTTCGCCGGTAGCGGCATAATCTGCTCCTGATTTCAGCATTAGGGAAGTGGATATACTGTTGGTGCCTATCGCGGTTATCGTATAAGAAGGAAATTCCGCTTTTATAACTTCGGTAAGTCTTCCCCCTATTTTTCCGCCCTGACCGTCAATAATCAATATGTTCATTGCTTGTGACCTTTAATTTTGTAATTAGTTTTTTATAATTATATTAATTCCAATCATTATTGTCAATATATTATATATCCTGTGTCCGGAAAACGATAATCAATAATTAAAATAATAATATGCAAAGCATAAATTTTTTTAAAATAAGCTTGAAATATTAAGATATTTAAATTATAATATGTTTATATAATAAATAATGTATTAAATTATTTAGATTGCCAATTTATTTTAAAATCAATTCCGAAATTAGGTTTTATGGATTTATTAAAAGAACGTATAATACGAGACGGCAGGGTTTATCCCGGAAACATATTAAAGGTTGACAGTTTTTTGAATCATTTGGTTGATGTATCCCTTTTATGTGAAATCGGAAAAGAATTTTATCGTTTGTTCGGCTGCTGTAATATTACAAAAATTCTCACAATAGAAGCTTCAGGAATAGGGGTAGCTTGTATCGCTGCTCAGTATTTTGATGTTCCGGTTTTATTTGCCAAAAAGACCCAAACCCTAAATATCGGCGGAGACGTTTATTCGGAGCGTGTTGAATCATATACGCACAAAAAAACATATGATATAGTTATATCAAAACAATTTCTAAAGGAAAGCGACCGTGTGCTTTTAATAGATGATTTTTTAGCTCTCGGCAATGCTTTGCGGGGGCTTGTAAATTTAGCGTTAAAAGCAGGCTCCGAAATCGCGGGAGCGGGAATTGTTATAGAAAAATCGTTTCAGTCCGGAGGACAGAATATACGTGATATGGGTATCAGAGTTGAATCTCTTGCCCGTGTTTGCGGTATGACAAATGACACTGTTTTCTTTGAGGACTGATTTTTGTTTTTGGTTATATAAAAGTTTTTTGCCGTAAATCAGGCAAAACTGATTATTATAATACGGTCTTTTAAATATTTTTAGACCGTGCGAAAACCATTAATATTTTTGGAGGAGAAATATGAAAAAAATTGTTTCGTTGATTTTGGCTGCACTGCTCATGCTTATTCCCGTATTGGTTATGTCAGGATGCGGTTCCAATGTTCCGGCAGATTTTAAGGTAGGCGTTATACATATCGGTAATCCCAGCGACGGAGCGGGTTATTCGTACGCGCATGACCAGGGGATCGTCGCAATGCAAAAAGAACTCGGTTTGAAAGATGATCAGATAGTTCGCAAAGTTAATATAGCCGACGACGATGCGGCAGCGACCAAAACGGCAATGGAAGAATGTATTGAAGCCGGATGTAAAATAATTTTCGGTACAAGCTGGGGCTATATGGAAACCATGTCTGAGCTTGCGGAACAATATCCGGACATATATTTCTCTCACGGAACAGGATATATGTCAAACGGCACAAACTTTAACAATTATTTCGGACGTATATATCAGGCGCGTTATCTTTCCGGTATCGCAGCCGGACTTAAAACACAATCCGATATAGTGGGTTATGTTGCGGCAATGGATGTTACAAACTCTGAAGTAACCGGAGGCGTTAACGCTTTCGCAAAAGGTGTTGCGGCTGTTAATCCCGACGCAAAAGTTTATGTTAAGGTAACAAACACATGGTTCAGCGTTGATCTTGAAGGACAAGCCGCTGAAGCTCTCCTTGATCTCGGCTGTGATGTTATAGCTCAGCACTGCGATACGACAGCTCCTCAGCTTGCCGCTGAAAAAGCCGGAGTTTGGGGATGCGGATACAATTCCGATATGACCTCAGCCGCTCCGAAAGCTCACTTGACAGCTCCTATTTGGAACTGGGATGTATATTACACCGAAGCTGTAAAAGCGGTAATAGACGGTAAATTCGCGGAAATGGGCAATTATTTCGGCGGTCTCAACGAAGGATTTATTGATATATCTCCTCTTTCTGAAAACTGCGCCGAAAACACTCAGGCAATCGTAGATTCTGTTAAAAATCTCATAAAAGACGGTTCATTCGGTGTTTTTGACGGAAAACAGGTAAGCGTTAACGGAACGACGGTAACTCTTGTCGATGAAGCGCTGAAAGACAACGCAGGCAATACAATCGTCGAAGCGGGAAATCCCTGCCTTGCTGACGGAGTTATAACCGGCGGTATAAACTGGTACTTTTCTAACGTAACACTGGCTTAAAGGTTTTTGAGTAGAGTCCTAAAAAATCCGGAATTGAATTCATTTATTAAATAAGATGTACGAAGGCTGCGGAAATGACTCCCGCCGGACACTTGAAATGCAGTGTTCTTATGGTGTTGTGTTCTTGCGGCCTTTAATTTGTATTTATTGGGGAAGATATTGTTTTGGAAAACAAAAACGCAATCGAACTTGTTTCGATAACAAAAAATTTCGGTTCTGTTACGGCAAACGATAAAATAAATCTTTCTGTTAAAACAGGAGAAATATTAGCGCTTCTCGGAGAAAACGGTTCGGGTAAAACCACTCTTATGAATATGCTTTCAGGAATCTACCGTCCGGATAGCGGGAAGATATTTTTATTCGGGAACGAAGTTCATATAAATTCTCCGGAAGACGCAAAAAGATTGGGTATCGGTATGATCCACCAGCATTTTAAATTGGTGGAAGTTATGACAGCCGCCGATAACATTTTAATCGGTGCGAAGGAAAATTCGCGTTTTTTTCTTACCGGATCAAGATACGAACGTGTGGAAGAAATATCGCGCAAATACGAATTGAATGTTGATATAAAAAAGCGCGTATGTGATATGTCAGTCGGGGAAAAGCAAACGCTTGAAATATTAAAGGTGTTTTATTACGGTGCTAAGATATTAATACTTGATGAACCAACCGCCGTATTAACTCCGCAGGAAACATTAAAACTTTTCAAAATACTTCGGAAAATGCGTTCTGACGGCTGCGCTGTCATTATAATTACGCATAAATTAAACGAAGTATTGGAAATATCCGACCGGGTTACGATACTTCGTCAGGGAAAGAGCATTGATACTGTTGAGACATCATCTGCCACGGCGCTTTCGCTTACAGAACTTATGGTCGGACGCAAAGTAGAGCTTGAAATCGAACGTCCGCCGGTAAATTCAAATAAAAATTTATTGCATGTACATCACCTTTCGGTAATTAATGACGATGGAATTGAAGCGCTTTCAGATGTTTCTTTTGATCTTGGCGAAGGAGAAATATTGGGAGTTGCCGGTATCGCGGGAAGCGGACAAAAAGAACTATGCGAATCTATCGCAGGGCTTCAAAAAATTTCAAAAGGTGCGATTTTATATAAGAATGAAAACATAGCGGGTAAAACACCGCGTGATATCATACGGCTTGGAATTTCTATGAGTTTTATTCCGGAAGACAGACTCGGCATGGGACTTGCGGCTTCTCTCGATATAACAGATAATATGATGTTAAAAAATTACCGCAATCCATACGGAAATCCTTTTGTGGACCGTAAATTCGCCTCCGCTATGGCAAGAAAAGTTGTTTCTCAATTATCAATATCAACCCCTGATATTTATACGGCTGTACGTAAATTGTCTGGAGGAAACGTGCAGAAAGTGCTGCTTGGACGCGAAATAGAAGCAAATCCGCGTGTATTGATAACGGCTTATCCGGTAAGAGGTCTTGATATTAATTCATCTTACGCTATATATAATCTTCTCAACAAACAAAAAGAAAGCGGATGCGGGATATTGTTTATCGGCGAAGATCTTGATGTTATGCTTGAATTATGTGACAGAATTATGGTTATATGCAGAGGTAATATAACCGGGATAACCGATGCCAGAACAGTAACAAAAGAAGAAATCGGACTCATGATGACTGGAGCGGCAAAAAATATATGATGATAAAAAATAAAAATAATATATCTTCCTACACTAAAAAAGAGCCGCTTTTCGGTTTTGTAAAGAGGGGGGCGCCAACTGGAATAAAAACGATGCTTTTTTATTCAGCGGCGGTTATTTCAGCAGTTGTCGCAGGCGGAATTTTTGTGCTGCTAATGGGTGTAAACCCTTTTAATTTTTATACTACGGTAATTACCGGATGTTTTAAATCACAGCTTTCTTTTGCCGCTTTAGTCCGGATAGTTGTTCCGCTTCTGATCACTTCACTTGGTGTTTCTGTTGCTTTCCGAATGAAATTTTGGAATATCGGAGCGGAGGGACAATTTATCATGGGAGCTGTAGGAGCTTCTTTCGTAGCTTTGAATTTCGGAGATAAGCTCCCTCACATCATTTGTATCTTTTTAATGGCTGCAGCAGCCGTTTTTACTGCGGGGCTTTGGGGTTTTATACCCGCTATTTTAAAATGCAAGCTTGGAACGAACGAAACTCTGCTGACTCTTATGTTAAATTATATTGCTCTTTATATTATACAGTATCTCCGCGACGGTCCGTGGAGAGACCCTGCGGCGGGAGGTTTCCCGAAAATCGCAAAATTCCCGAAAAACGCATGGATAGACCAAATATTCAAATTGGATGTAAGCTTTATCGCAGCAATTTTATTTGTTGTATTTATATATGTGTATTTGAAATATACGAAGCAGGGTTATGAAATTTCGGTTATAGGAGACAGTCTTGATACCGCGCGTTACGCCGGAATGAATACTACTAAAATTATAATCAGAACAATGATTATATCGGCTGCTATTTCGGGAATAGCCGGAATGTTTCAGGTTGCCGGAGATGCTACTTCTCATACTTTAAGTATGGGGATCGCTTCGGGTGTCGGTTTTACCGCGATTATTGTGTCGTGGCTGGCGAAATTAAATCCCGCGGGAATTTTTGCGGTTTCATTTATGTTCGGTGTTCTTGAAAAAGGATGCGGAGTAGCGGAAAGCACATTTAATATATCTTCCTCCGTATCATCGATATTACAGGGGATAATTTTATTCGTGGTTCTGGGAGCTGATTTTTTTATCAGATATAAGATTGTTTTACGCGGAGGTAAAAAAAATAGAATATGAATACCATTATAAATTTTTTATTTGCCGCAATTAAAGCGGGATGTCCGTTGCTTTTCGGAACAACGGGAGAAATTATAACCGAAAAATCTGGAAGCTTGAATTTAGGCGTTGAAGGGCTCATGTATATGGGTGCTATAGCGGGGTTTTGGTGCGGTTTTTCAACCGGAAGTATAATCACCGCATTATTCGGCGCTTTTGCTGCCGGAGCTTTCGGAGGACTCCTTTTCGCATTTTTTACTGTTACGTTGCAAGCAAATCAAAATGTGACCGGTTTGACTCTTACTATATTCGGAACGGGAGCTGCGGCTTTTTTCGGTGAAATGCTTATAAAAAGCACTGAAGGAGGAAATCCTAAGCTTGCTTCCGAATTTTCTGCGAAGCTCGCGGAAATAAATATACCCTTTTTGAGTGATATTCCATATGCCGGGAAAGTTTTGTTTTCTCATAATGTTCTTGTATATTTATCAATTGTTTTAGCGGTTATATGCTGGATTTATATAAAATATACTCGTCCAGGGCTGCGTATGCGTGCGGTCGGGGAAAATCCTTCTGCTGCCGATGCCTGCGGTATAAACGTTACTGCCGTAAAATATATAAACATTATGCTGGGAGCGGGAATTTGCGGAATAGGCGGTGCTTATATTTCTTTGATCAACGGAAACGGAGTTTGGAATAACGGCTGTATCAACGGACAGGGATGGATTTCGGTCGCTCTTGTCATATTTGCTCGCTGGAGTCCGATGCGTGCGATTTTCGGTTCTCTTGTTTTCGGAGGTTTTACAGTGTTCCAAGTACGCGCAAATGATTTTGCCTCGGCTTTTCCGATGCTTTCATGGCTTTCGGCTGTTCCGAACGCGTTTTATGTTATGCTTCCCTTTTTGATAACGGCTGTAGTTTTGATTTTTTCCAATTTCGGAAATAAGAAGATAAACGCTCAGCCCGCTTCATGCGGAATAAACTATTACAGGGAAGAAAGATAATTATAAATTATAATTTAGCATTAAATTTATATCAAAAGTTTTGCGGGATTTGTTTTAAGCCGGATTGCTGTAAAATGAATTTTGGGAACTTTTCACGATTATTTGTGTCATATATTATATATAAATATGATAGGCGGAAAAAATAATTTGCAAAAGGTAAAAATGAAATCATATAACATAGATTTCAAATATTTGTTATTAAAAATTTCAATTGCTATAATTTCGGTTTTTATATCGGTTTCTTTTTTGTATACTCTCTTTGTATATTCTACAATACCTTTAATAACATACTGGCGGACGATTTGGATAGAAACCGCTATGACTACGGGAAGCCATGGCTGGCTTGCCACTATGTTTATACCTGCTGAAATAATTGACGGAGTTATGGATAATTCGGCTGGGAATCCGGATATTATCGGAGGATTGGAATTTTTGCAGGGAAAAGGAAAAGATACCGGCGAAAAAGAAGGGATGCCGGACGGCAATACTGGAAGTGATAAAACGGATGATAAAAATGGTTCGGGCGATCCGTCGGAAAAATCCGGAGATAAAACAAAAACAGATATACTGGGACAAGCTGATTTAACCGAGGGAAAAGCCGATTACGCGGGATACACAGTTATTGTTAACGATATTGAACAGGGTATAGTAATATCTGAAATAACAGGCTCCGGTTATAGAGGCAGAATGATGCTTATCGACGACCCCGCACGTGTTTTCGTCGGTAAAACTACATCTCCTAATAAACAGGGTTTGCGTATATTGAAAATGATGGAAGAATACGGAGCGGTTGCCGGTATAAATGCTTCCGGTTTTATGGATCACGCAGGAGAGGGCAACGGAGGCGAAGTCGTAGGTCTTTCATGCTCGGAAGGAGCGTTTTGGGGAGATTATGTCAGTTATTACGGAAGTGTTGTATTAACGGAAGATAATAATCTTGTTGTCGGAAACATATCCGCCTGGAAAAATTATAACATCCGTGACGGAATACAATTCGGACCCGTACTTGTCGCGGATTCAAAAGCGCAGGTTAAAGGATCGGCAGGATACGGATTGCAGCCGCGCACAGCGATAGGTCAGCGGGAAGACGGCGTGATTTTGATGCTGATTATCGACGGCAGGGATTTAACTTACAGCATGGGTTGTACGGTTGGAGAATTAGCGGATATAATGTTGAAATACAAAGCGGTGAACGCGGCTTGCTGTGACGGAGGGGCAAGCACGGTAATGGCATACGGAGGAGAGGTTATAAATCGTAATTGCTCAGCTAATCCCACTATCGGAAGAATGCTGCCTAACGCTTTTCTTGTATCACCGAAATAACGCAGGCACTGGATTGGAATATGGGGACGCACTTACTTTTTTTGAAAAAAGTAACAAAAAAGCGTCCTTTTTTATTTAAGTTATTGTTTTGTTTTGATTGACATAACGATATTTTGTATGATACAATATCGACAAATATTTTTTGAAAGGTATTGTAATAATGAAAAAAGTTTCAGATATTTTCCCCGCTCTTGCCGGTTATAATTCAGACCCGCGTACAAGAAAATATCTTAATCCCGTAAATGTTATGTGGAAACAAGGTATTGTCAGCGGAGAAAATGAACTTCTCGTACCAAAATCATCTCAAATTACACTCGGCACAGGCAAAGCTTGTGTGCTTGAAAATAAAGAAGGTTCTCCGAAAGCCGCAATATTGCTTGATTATGGAATTGAATTTAACGGTTCCGCACGTATACTTATATGGAATGTTAACGGGAAAGGCAACAGAGCCAACATAAGGGTTCGATTCGGCGAATCCGCAATGGAAGCGATGACCGATTTCGGCGATAAGAATACGACCAATGATCACGCGAACAGAGACCAAATAATAAATGTAGGCTTTTTATCCGCAAACGAAACTAACGAATCCGGTTATCGTTTTATAAGAATTGATTTGCTTGACGATAACGCCAGAGTTGAATTCAAAGCCGTTGAAGGTGTATTTATATACAGAGATATCCCCTACATAGGGTCTTTTGAATGTGATGATCCGGAAATTAATAAAATCTTTAATACTGCTGCCTATACGGCGCATTTAAATATGCAGGAATATCTGTGGGACGGAATAAAACGCGACAGACTTGTATGGATCGGCGATATGCAAACAGAGGTTATGACGATTGCCTCCGTTTTCGGTTATAATGATGTTGTTCCGCGTTCGCTCGATCTAGTCCGCGATGAAACACCTATCGGAAGCTGGATGAACGGAATATCTTCATATTCCATATGGTGGCTTTTTTTGCATTATGATTGGTATATGGCGTTCGGGAACATGGAGTATTTATCTCAGCAAAAAGAATACATGCTTGCTCTTATCAATATATTATGCGGTAAGATAAAAGAAAACGGCAGCGAGGATATGCCTAACGGACGTTTTATCGACTGGCCGAACCAGGCTAATCTCGAAGCGACACACGCGGGATTACACGGTATGCTCGCTATGGCGATGGAAAAAGGCGAAATATTATCCGGGCTGCTGGGTGACAGCGAAACCGCCGCAAAATGCAAAGCTTCACACGATAAACTGCTGAAATACATTCCTTCACCTAACGGATCAAAACAAGCGGGAGCATTTCTTGTATGCGCGGGAATTGCGGATGCCGCCGAAATGAATGAAAAATTACTTTCTGTGAACGGTGCTGCGGGATTTTCCACATTTTTAGGATATTATACACTGGCTGCTATGGCTATGGCGGGAGATTATACAGGCGCACTTTCCGCTCTTAAGGAATATTGGGGCGGCATGCTTAAAATGGGAGCGACAACTTTCTGGGAAGATTTCAATCTGGAATGGACAAAGAACGCCTCTCCGATAGATATACTTACACCAGAGGGAAAAGACGATATACACGGGGATTTCGGAGCGTATTGCTATGTAAAATTCCGTCACAGTCTCTGTCACGGATGGGCTTCCGGACCGGTTCCGTTCTTGATGAGAAACATTCTTGGGATAAATGTGCTGGAAGCGGGTACTAAAAAAATCAGCGTAAAACCTAATCTCGGCAATTTAAATTACGCACGCGGTACATATCCGACGCCTTTTGGCACAGTAAAAGTATTTGCCGCACGTATGAGTGACGGAAGTGTAAAATTAGATATAGAAGCTCCGGAAGAATTAGAAGTAATAATCTAACACAACAAATATATATCGTAAAAGGGTTCTAGCATTGTAATTATGCCGGAACTCTTTCGAATATTTTGGTTACTTTTTTAAAAAGTAACAAGCATCCCTCGTATTTTTAATTATTAAAAATATTTTATATTTTTTTAATATTACAATAAAATTACATAATCATCGAATATATTGAAAAAAAAAAATAAACATGGTATTATATAGGCACAGGCGCATACTATACCATGGAATAGTTATCCCCAAATGGTTGACCGGACACAGTGAGGGGTGCGAGGAGCAGCCGGACGAGGAAAAACTGAACAGGGATAGGAAATAACGACCTGTAAAAATTATAATTTTTTATTTTAAGGAGAAACTAACGCATGAGAAATCTGAAAAGACTTCTTGCCATGACACTCACCATGCTCATGGTAGTCGGTTGTTTCGCATTCACAGCATCGGCTCAATCCTTTGACGATGTTTATGATTATGCAGATGCAATTGATGTGCTTTCCGACCTCGGAGTTATCTGGGGATACGAAGACGGTTCCTTTGGTCCGGACGATGCAGTTCTTAGATGGCATATGGCTCTCTGGATCGCAAAAATGGAAACCGGCAAAGTAACAACAGATGATTATTTAGCAGTATGGAGATCCGAAGAAAACTACACAAACTTCAAAGATGTTAATGTAGACCAAGCTATCGGAGCTATCAGCTACGCGTTCAAACAGGACGTAATCATTGGTACAAGCGCAACAACATTTGATCCCGATAAAGGCATTACATACCAGGACGCTCTTACAATGGCATGCCGTGCTCTCGGTTTCAGCGGCGCAGCAATGGATAAAGGTTATCCGTGGTCATACATCACAAAGGCTACCTCACTTGGTCTCGAAGATGGACTTTCCGGAATAGCTTACACAGACGCTCTTACAAGAGCTCAGACCGCTCAGATACTCTACAACGCATTATTTGCAGTAGGCGCTGACGGAACAACATATGCCGAAGCAGTATTCGGTTTGGCAACAGTTGTTATCACAGGAACAAACAACTACAAAATCATTGAAACAGAATCAGTTATTAAAACAGGTTTTGTAAGCTTCAACGTTCTCAACGCTGACGGCACAATCAATGACTATGTAACATATCATCTCCCGGCAACAGCTTTCATAGCTGCTGACGCTAATCCCGATGATTATGTAGGCTCTTCCTTCAAAGTAACAACAAAAAATAACTTCAAATCATTAGGCCTTGTAATAGCTAACGAATCCAAAACATTTACACAGGCTGAAATCAAAGGCGCTGGAACAGCAACAGCTCCCTCTGCTAACTTTACACTTGACGGTGTAGATTATCAGGCAGTTACAAAGTATTCATTACTTTACAACGCACAGGGAATCAAAGGCAACAGAAACGAAATACTCGTATATGTTGACAATGAAACTCAAGCTTCCAAAACAGGTTATTTCAAAGTTGACTCTTCTTACAACGTTCTTGACGACAAAGGCAATATAGTTGCTTACTATCTGCCCAACGTTACAGGAACTTACGCTAATCCTTATGCAAAGAAACTTTCTGACGGCGTATATCAGCCTTTCGCTGACAACGCAGCAGTTATCGCAGCAGGCGGCGTATGGTACACAGGAACAGTAAGCGAATACAGACTTACAACAAACACATACGATCTCGTTAAATACAATGCATATGCAACAGCAGTAGCATATGACGATAACGGCGACGGCATATATGATAGATTAGTATACTCATATCAGGAATTCGGCAGCTTATCATATGATGCTAACTCAAACACATATTCCACACAGACAAAAGCAGGCATCGGAGTAGCTAAATTCTTTGATGCAGACGGAAAAGCTATAGCAGCTCCCACAGGTTCATATATCCGTTATTCATATGATCCGCTTTCGAAATATATGACAGTATACGAAGTATACAAATATGCAACAGGACTTGTAACAACAATAATAGGTACAGGTTCAATCACAATAGGCGGAACATCATATTCAATATCAGTTCCTGCATTCTGGGGAACAGAAGCTCAGTTCACAGGCGTTAACAACAGCTTAATAGGCAAACAGGTTAACTTCATACTTGTTGACGGCAAAGTAGTTCGCGTATTTGACGCAGCTAACAGCGCAACATATATAGTATTTGATAACCTCACAGGTCTTACAACAGCCGGTTATGCAACAGCTCTTGTTTATGCTCAGTCAAACAAAGCTTCCATCATAACAATCGCTACAATAGACGGTTATTCATATCAGCAGTATATTCTTAACGCAAAATCAGGAAGCCTTGGCAACGTAACAGACGGAATAGCTTCCGGTACATTGTTCCAGGGAACAAAAGACGCTCTCGGCTTCTGGCACATAAAGAGAATAGACGAATACAGCTACCTCGCATACAATGGAACTATTCCGAACTATGAATCTTTCAACTGGAGCGGAGTAGTATTTGATTCAGCAACACCCAGCATATACTTCAAAAACGGTATAGCTAACACAACAGACCGTTTCTATTACGGAACAGTTAAGAACTACGGCACAAGAAAATCTTTTGCTCAGTTCGCAACAGCACAAGATACACTTTATATCGTATATAACAAATCAAACGATACTTTCTACACAGCAGTAGGTATTCCGGTTGATAACGCTAAGATCAATATCAATGGCGCTATGTTCACTTCCTTTGATCCTAACGCAAGTTATATAGCTAAATTTGTATATGTATACGACGGATCTTTCTCAGGCGCATATTTAACAAACGCTTGGACAGCATACCAGTACGATACAGTAATATACGTTCCGGCTAATGCTTCCGCAACAAAAATCACAAACGATCTTGGAACAACAGGAACACTTCTCGGATACACATGGCAGTACGGCAACGTTATTGACATGGTAAACGGCGGATTCATGACTGTTCAGACAAGCTATAACTTCATGCTCGATACTCAAGCTTTCTACACAGTAAGCAACGGCTATGTAGAAGAAAAGATCGACTTCACAGCACAAGGCGCAGACATTCAGGAAGGTCTCCTCTCTGAAGCAGCACGTTTCTACAGCATAATATCCACTAACTGGTTACCTGATGTAGAATACAGCGCATACACAATAATTTATAACCTCGTAGGCGGAAACCCTGTAGTTAACCCCGCTGACGGCGCGCTTATCAATCAGACAGTAGCAGCAGGAACTGTATACTCATACGTTCCCGTATACTTCTACGCTGGTCCGATTCCTGCAAAGAGAGTTATTTTAGCTCTTGATGTTGCAACAAGCACATCCGAATACGGCAAATCTACAGCTCCGTACGCTCCTTACACATTTAATTCAACAACTAATGTATTCACAGCTCTCGGCGCTGCAGAACGCGCTGACGCTAACTACTTCTTAGTAAATGAAGAAGTATATCTGAACATGTCTTCATTCAACGCTGATAGCGGTTTATGGTGGACAGAAAACAGAAATACGTATGATACATGGATGAGACTTTACACAGCAGCAGGCGTTGAAGTTACAAACTGGGAAGCAAACTTCACAGCTCTTGTTGACAATGTAACAATCGGTTCCAGAATAGTAAGAACACCCACATATGCTATAGGCATTAAACGCAATATGTTTGACGGACTTGATCAGCTTCCGATAGGAACATATTACTTAATGTGGAAATACAACAATAGAATTTACAAAATCTGGCTCACAGTTCAACTCACAGACGTTCCTACACTCCTTTCAGGATTGAACGCAGCAATCTATGATGTTGATATGTTTGCAAGACGCAATACCCCCGGTCAGGACGGCAGAATGGACACAGGACGTTTCTTACTTGATCTTGGTTTAACAAATAAAGTAAGCACTGGTTCTAGCACACTTAGCGGTCCGTTTGCAGCTCATTATGAAGATGATTTCAGAGCTACAGTATTTGCAATTCCTTACTTCCCGTTCCATCTTGATTCCGCACACAACGAATGGTGGAATACAAGCGCTAGATTCTTAGTTCTTGAAGATGATCTTGATATATTAACAAGCAGAGGCTGGTGGTCAAATTCTGTTAACTTCAGATTTGATGTTAACGGCGAAGCTGTACTTGATATCGATACTCTCATCAATTCAGAACGTGATTTCGAATGCAGTTCTCCTTTCTGTACCTATGAAACAGAACTTGACTTTGAAGATGACGAATACTACTACGCTATATTAGTAGAATCACTCGAAACCGGCGAACGTAGATTCATTTCTATGTGGGATAACTGGGTTGACGTTAATAACAAAGACAATTCTGTAGGTAGAGTTAGATGGGCTCCTTCATGGGATGTAGACGTACGTTATGACGATAATGATGATTGGGCAACATTTACACTTGGTCTTGACCAGCAATATGATGACGATGAAAATATGTTCGCAAATGACAATACATTCGGAACAGTATTGAATCGCGTTAAATATAATAGCTGGGGCAGAGGCGTAGCATACTGGCTTTCAACATCAGGTATAACAGCTCCTTCCGGAATGTCAATTTTGGGAACAGAAGTAAGAGCTGACTACAGAACTACCGATATTACCTGGTATACAGAAACCAACGCTGGTACATTCAATTCTGAAATAATATTCAATCAAGATGTAGATTATGAAGCAAATCCGATACTCGACGAAGCGGCATTCCGCAGAGGCGAAAGACAGAAGAACTTCGCATTTACATGGAGAGGAACTGAATATCAGTCATTCTCAGGAACATATATGTACGAGAATTTCTCAGTATATTATGTACTCCCGTTCACTCCTCAACAACCCACATAATAGGTATAAATTTATATAACCTAAAAACAAAAGAAGGACCCCCTTTAGGGGGTCCTTTTTTATTAATTATTTTTATATTATTAGTTCTCTATATTTATATTATATATATTTCTCCATTTTTCAAATTTATGTTATATGATGAATCAAACAA
The DNA here is from genome assembly GCA_031549925.1 of Eubacteriales bacterium. Lineage (GTDB taxonomy): Bacteria > Bacillota > Clostridia > Oscillospirales > CAG-272 > JAVBPA01. Next base: position 12,920 of record JAVBPA010000067.1, on the reverse strand, counting down.
AAAGATTTTTAGAGAAACATCTCTTTCAGCAAAAATTTTAACTTTAGCGTTTCCTTTTTTATATTTTATATTTACATATCCACCGGGGAAACGAAGACCTTTAATTTTTATGTCATTTATTCTTTCGGAATTATCATTTAGTTTATTTTTAATCGGAAAAGAGGGGAGAATAAACAAACAATTATTAGAATAACGCATACACATTTCTTGAACAGCGTTTACCGTACCCATTAATGCGTCAAGCTGAACCGGAGCGGTAGGTCCTAAATCAAGACTTGCTCCCATGTGGCGCCAATCGTTATGAAGTGTGAAAAAATTATCTATCAAACAGCTTTTACACATCATGTCAATACTGTGAAGTGCGGATTCTCCTTTTCCGAGCCTTGCCCATATACTAGCCATATGAGCGAAAGCCCATCCGGATTGACCGCGAAGCTGACGTAAAAATACTGATTTGGAAAATGCTTCGAGCAATTCGGGAGGGCTGTCCGGATTTATTTCTTCTCCCGGGAACAGAGGATAAATATGAGATAAATGACGATGATTATAATTATCCGTCAGATCAGGAGTCATCCATTCTTTTATCGCACCGTCGGAATTTATCATATATTCCGGTATCGAATTTAATATTTTATTCCACGTATCGATTTTATCGTTATAAACAGGGATATCAGCAAGTTTTGAGGCAGTTATTAAATTTGTAAGAAGCTGCTTCATAACCGCAAAATCCATCGTGGCATTTTTTGTCACCGGACATATATGACCCATATTTTCTCTGTAATCATCCGACATAAAATTGCCTGGAGTATTTTCAGGAGAAACGGAGGGATAAATTACAGCCTTATTTTCATTGTCATATACAAGATAACTTTCATAAAACAAAGCGGTTTTATACATAAACGGAAGTATATCAGATATCAATAAATCAAAGTCACCCGTGTGTAAATAGTATTCCCAAAAATGTGCAGAAATCCATCCCGCGCCGGAAATCCAGTTCATGATGACAGGAACATTTACCGTAGGTCCTGATGAATCGGGAGCAGTGTATGTCGGAACATATATACCGTTTGAACCGAACAATTTTTTTGCATTTTTTTCAAAGCCTTTTATTTTTGAGCAGTAATATTTTATCAAAGCTTTTATGGAATAATAAAAACCTCCTGCAGCGGCGTGCCAATAAATCATTTGAACATTTTCATTGCCGACATTCTGCGACCACATCATATTATAGCTTCCGTGCCATAGTCCGTATAATGGGAAAGGATTCCCCTTTTCTGATGTTCCGCATATGAATAAATAACGTCCGAACCTCCACAATTTTTCAATTAAAGCATTCGGAGCATAATTTGTATATGCCATGTCAAGAAGAGCTTCATTATTTAAACTGCATTCTTCTTTTGATGATAATTTAATCGATACTTTGTTCCAAATTGAATAATATATATCCAGATGAATTTTGAAACGTTCTTTATAAAAGTTTTTAGTATACTCAAATGAATTAAATTTGTTTATTATGCTATTACATTTATCAACAGGATTCTGCCCGCAAAAAGTTTTCAGCATAATGATGTAATCTTTTTCCGGAGATGAGTTTATTACATTGATCCATCCGTCACTATTTATAGATAAATCAATTTCACCGATGAATTTTATAACGGTTCCGTAATTCAAATCCCGAACGGAAGCGGTATAACAAAAAGTTTGATCATTTTGGTTAAAAACCGTCTTAACCTTAGGTAATATATCGCGGAGTGCAGCTTCGGATTGATTATCGCCGTTATTATGAGGGCCGAACCGATAAGATTCTCCTCCGCCTTTTATTTTTATATAAACAAAGCCGTCGAACAGAGAAACGAACATTTTTCTTTCGTTAAGAATACCTTCTGATTCCCACGAAGTGAAAACTTCTCCGCGATCCATTCTTACCCCGCGCTGATAATTATAAAAGACATCATTACATTTGTGCCTTATTTCAAGCGCTCCGAGAGGCATGGGAGCGGCAAGTCCTTCATGGTATCCTGAACCGCCGAGAGCGGAACACATGATGTTATTAGCGCTGAGATAATCTCCCTCGTCTATTTTTTCACGCATTTGTGCAAGATATAAGGAAAGATCGGGGAGTTCGTCTTCGACAAATCCACCTTGCCATAAATCGCATCTATTAATCAAAATTTTTTCTTCCGCTATTGCACCGTACATAGAACATCCGGTAATACCGTCTCCGCAAGGAAGAGCAGTTCGCCACATATCTCCCGCCCATGATGCGGGACGATTTAATAATAGGGTGTTACGGTTAGCATTCATACAATATTACCGCCTGTATTTCATTAATTGTAAATATATAATAATTTTTTTTGATAAATTCATATTACATGAAGTTTATATCTGAGTTCGGCATCATTTTCACTAAAAGTTGTTTCGAGCATTTTTATTCCGCTTCCCGCGCACATATCAAATAATTTTAACAAATGGGTGACAAAAATAAATTTTGAATTAATTTTTGATAGTATTGTAATTATGTTGTATATTCCCAAAGCACCTTCAGAATAAGAAGTTGTTTGGAAAGTTTCATTCAAGAGAACCAAAGAATATGGTTGTATAGCGTTTAATATATTTGCTATGTCGCGGACTTCCCCCTCAAACCTGCCGGATGTATCACCTACGATAAAATCCTCTTCCGCGGCGGAGAAGTGCGTAAAAACAGCGTTTCTTATGCTGATTTCAGCGCTTTTGGCACAAACCGGTAGTCCCGCTTGAGCAAATAGCTGCGCTGTTCCGATAGATCGGAGATAAGTTGTTTTTCCGGTATTATTCATTCCGCGGATAAGTAAACCTCCGTCATCTTTATTAAAAGAAACATCATTCGGCATAACTGCTTTACAACTGTGCTTTTCAGTTATAGTAAATAAATCACGCAAACAGCGTACTTCAAATATATCATCTTCAGGGGCACGGATTGAAGGAATACAAAGAGGTACTCCAAGTTCCGATATATATTCAAAACATTTGATTGATGTTTCGTAAAACATTAATTCACGTGAGATTCCGAAAAATGTATTGTATATGTGATTGGTAACGGCGGTCAAAGCAGCATCTATATGGTAAAGCGCTTCTGTTAATATAAAACGCGCGCTGTCAAATGCTTCTCTGTCGGTTCCGATTTCTGTCGGAGTATCTTCTATAGGCTTTTTAAAATCGAATAGCTTTTTCTTTTTCTTTCTTTCAGATATTTTACACAAATCACAGCTTATAAGCTGGAGTGTTTCATCAAAACCGCAGAGAATGTCAAAATCGTAATCTTCCGGCGTATGATATTGAAAGAGTGAAGAAATGTTGGCTATTTCGTTTAAGGAATTATTATTACCCATTTCAAAGCAATAATCTCTTACAGCGCAAAGTCCCCCGCTTTTTATTTTATAATTATTGAGAGCTGTATAAATCGATTCATAAAATGAAATTATTGTCCGTGGGAAAATAGCCGTAACTTTTAACGAAGAAAAGGTATAATCGAGCAAAGCTTCCGCGTTGTTAGAAGTTCCTCCGCCCGAGGGGTAAGCATTAGAACGCAGTTCTATCCAATCGTTTTTAATTTTGTCATAACGTGTAAAAATTAATTTAAGTTCGTCAAATAAATCGGGATTTTCAATAAAATCACCGAATATCTGCTGACGGTATATTATATCATCAATTTTTTTTAATGGATGACGTATTACATTTAAAAAATATTCTGTCCTGCGGTTGTCATGACAGACTCGGTTGATTGCGCGGTCTATTGATAAATCATATGTTAAATTAGATTTATCATTACTGTTGAAATCGAATAATTCTTCGCCTGTAGGAGCTACAAATAATAAACTGAATTTCATTTAAAATACCACATGAATTTATATCTATTTGAACCTTATTGATAAATCTTCTTTTGTTAAGGCGTATTTTTTTAAAATATCATATGCAAATGAACTGTAGACGCTTTGTTGTTTCGCAACCTTAAAAGTCCGTCTGTTCGAATCGTCCCGGTCTATTAAAACATTTAAATATGAAATCTTTGTGTTTTCTATCGCATGTACATGGGTTACATATACTCCGAATTCTCCGTTGTCATATAACTTGTTCGCTAAATTTTCTGTAAGCATAACCGAGTTTTCTTCACTTGTGGTAGAAAATGTTTCGTTTAATAATACAAGAGAATTGCCGTCGATATTGGAAAGAATTTCGTCAACCCGGATTATTTCGTCGGCGTTTCTTCCCGCACCGTTAAAACGCTCATCACGGGGAAAATGCGTGTAAACGCTTGACAGAGGGTATATTTCCGCATTTACGCAAGGGGCAGGACATCCGTTTAAGAAAAGCAGACATGTTATTCCGACAGTGCGGAGATAAGTAGTTTTACCTCCGCCGTTTGCTCCCGTGAGATAAAAAAAAGGATCTGATTTATCAAAATAAGCATCGTTGGGAATAATTTCCGTTTCACCTTTAGTAAGAAGCGTTACATCGTATGCACTAAAGATATTTATTTTTTTGTCTGCTGATATGACAGGATAACAAAAAGATATCCCGTGTTTTTTTATTTTTTCGGTAAATTCATATATTTCAAGATAAAAATCAAGACTAGATTTATAGATTAACAATTTGCCGTTATAAAAATCATGAAACTTTTCATAAAATGTTTTAGCTGCTTTAAATATTTCAGGATATAATCTAGCCGCCGAATTTATCAGAACGGGATTAATCAAATGAGGAGCCATATTTTGAGGCTGAACGTTTTCTATATTTAAATCTTTTGAACATTTTATGAGCTGAGACATATAAGTAACAGGACGTTCCGAGGAAATGCGCAATGTTTCGTTTATATTCTTGTAAGTCATGTATAAAAGAGGTTCTGCGGATATTAAATTTTTATCGAGTTCTGTACGTATTAAATCGTAATTAGATTCTTCGGTTTGTTTTTTAAAAAAATCGCGGAAACGTTTATATAAAGCGGGGGTTGATTCATATTCGGCTGCTTTATAATAAAAATTCATAACAGCATCTGTTAAAACAAGGAAAACTAAATATTTTTCATTTTCGCAGCGGATTGCACCATAACGGGTAGCAAGCTGCAAAATACGATCCATATTTTCTTTTAATTTATATAAATGTCCGCGCAAAGCGGAATTTAAAAATATTTCTTTGAACATTTCCTGACGGGCTAAAATATCAGTTGAATTGCAAACAGAACGCATTATTTCGATGACATCCTCTTTTATCATGGAATTTAATTTCATATCATCAAAAACAAAAACGTCAAGTTTTTTCCCCGGACGTGTTCCGGTAAAAAGTAAATCTGGGAATATCATTTTATTTATAAATCCTTATGTGATTTAATTAAGAAAGTATTATTAACCAAAAACAAAATTTTCGCGTTATTTAATTTACAAAAGTATTTTAAAATAATAAAAATAATATTATTATTAATGAAAAGAATCGTAAATATAAATTATAATTTTATAAAGTAATCTTAAAAAATTAATTTCAAAAAAGCGAAACGCTTGATATTTCATTCATCTTCATCTTCATCGCCTTTGAATTTTTTTGTAATATTTGTTTTAATATTATTTATTTTATCGAGTATATTTGAAATTCCGTTCATAGCAGGCCAAGAGAGCAAAGCGAGAATTGCAAATACTAAATATTCTCCGGCTGATAAAATTGTTATTGAAAACATGGGACCTATAATTATTACGCTGAGCGTAAGAATAACCGCCATTGACGAAACCAATAAAATGTGTACAAAATTCCACGGTTTGCAGACGCGTGCCAGCATGAAAAGACCGGTGACAGCCATTAAAAGCGCACATATTGTAGAAACCGATTCTTCGGGGAGTTCGAAAAAAACAGAAAACAGAACGGTTAATAATATCAATATTAAATTGGTTAATCCCGCAGGCAAAGCGCGGAATAAAACATTCCGTAAAAATTTACCGCGTACTAAGTTCGTGTTTGGCTCCAAAGCCAGTATAAAAGAAGGTATTCCGATTGTAAACATGTTAACGAGCGATAACTGAGAAGGCTGAATCGGATAAGCAAACACCGCAAAAATAGTTATCCAAGCGAGCAGGAATGAAAATATATTCTTTACTAAAAACAAAGAAGAAGCACGTTCTATGTTATTTATAACTCTTCTTCCTTCGGCAACAACTTCGGGCATCGAGCTGAAATTTGAATCGAGTAATACAAGCTGTGAAACCTGACTTGCGACTTCGCTTCCCGAAGCCATAGCAATACTGCAATCAGCTTCTTTCAAGGCGAGTACATCGTTTACCCCGTCGCCTGTCATGGCAACTGTATGGCCTCCGTGTTTCATCGCGGCTATGAGCTGTTTTTTTTGTTCGGGTGTAACTCTTCCGAAAATTGTAAACTCACGTGCGGCACGTGAAATCTTTTCGTGTGTATCAAGAGTTGACGCATCGACATAACTTTCGGAATTTGCGATTCCGGCTTGAGAAGCGGCTTGTGATACCGTTATCGGATTATCGCCTGATATAACTTTTATACAAACACCCTGATGTTTGAAATATTCAAAAGTTTGGCGTGCTTCAGGTCTTATTCGGTTTGTAAGCAATACAAGCGCCAAAGCCGTTACGTAATCCGTAAGAGGCCCTCCGGTTAGTGTGCTTGTACTGGAGGCTAAGACCAATACTCTGTTTCCTCCAGATGCGTAAGATTCAATTACATCCTTATATTGACGGTATTGATTTTTCAGCACAAATTCCGGAGCACCGATTATATAATTTTCGTTTTTCCCGAAAGAAACTCCGCTGTATTTATATTGTGACGAAAAAGGAATAATAATTGAAGCCGGACGGAATGATTTATCTGAAAAATATTTTTTTAAGGAAACCATTGTATTATTATCCGAATCCATATTACCTACGAGATCGCAAAGAACACTTGTAACAGCTTCTCTGTCTGCTGTAAGCGGAATTATATCGGATAAATTCATTTCATTTTCAGTTATGGTTCCGGTTTTATCAACACAAAGTATATCGACTCTGGCGAGCGTTTCAATACATCCGAGTTCATGGACAAGTGTTCTTTTTTTTGCCAGCCGGATTACACTGACAGCTAGAGCTACGCTTACCAGTAAATACAAGCCTTCGGGAATCATGCCGATAAGAGCGGCAGTTGTTTTTATAACCGCGGAATCAAGCGGTAATTCCAGTGTATGAAGTTGTTTTAAAAATAAAGCCGCGCCTATGGGTATTATTAAAATACCGATTATTTGTATCAAACGGGTAAGAGATTTCATCATTCCCGCTTTTTTTATTTTTTTCTGCTTTTTTGCGTTTATAGTTAATTTTGAAACAAAAGAATCCGCTCCGACTTTTTCGAGCCTTGCGTAACATTTTCCCGAAACGATAAAACTGCCCGAAAGAAGTTCGTCTCCAACTTTTTTAATAATTTCGTCCGGTTCTCCAGTTACCAAAGCTTCGTTTACCGACGCTTCTCCCGATATTACGACGGCGTCCGCGCAGATTTGCGCACCTGCGCCGAAAACAGCAATGTCATCCAGTACGAGATTATCAATTGTTGTTTCAATTTCTCTGCTTTCACGCACTACTTTTGCATGGGGCGAGGATAACAGGGTTAACTTGTCAAGAGTTATTTTCGAATTTATTTCCTGAATGATACCTATAAAAATATTTGCAATAACGATAGGCATGAACATCAAATCGTTGTAAGAGCGTACCGCTATGATACAACCTGCCAAAACAAAGAAAATTAAATTAAAATAAGTAAATAAATTCGAAAATATTATCTGGCGAATTGTTTTTGTAGGGGGTGCGACAGGCAGGTTTGAATAACCGTCGATTATACGGTTTAACACCTGCTTGTCACTAAGTCCCGTCATTTCATCAGCATAAATTCTTTCGGGCAATAAATTTGCTTCGTTTTTCTTTTTCAATAATTTTTTCATGCAATCCTTTTTTTCGATAAAGCTTATAATTTATGATTAACCGGTTATAAACTCTATTTTTATATTATTGAACGGAAATGACAATTTATTCTATGAAATTATAAACCGTTCTGGTACGGGGTGAAGCCATATACTCGCTTGCTTCCTCCGCCCATTTTTTATAATGTTCGGTTGTTTTATGATAATCTATAGCTTCGCGGTCGCGGAAATGTTCGCACAATACAAATTTTGCTGGATTTTCAGTTTCCTGAAACAAATCAAAACTGATATTACCTTCTTCTTTACGCGAATTTTCGCAGTTGTACATCGAAACTTTTTTAAAAGCTTCGATATATTCCGGTTTAACTTCGACGTACACAAGGGTTATAGGCATTATTATTAATCCTCCCGTGAAATAACTTTAAAAAATTCGAGCTGTTCGTTATCGGGACCGTATACAAAAGCAATTTTTAATGTCATTTTATAAGGACGTGAATCAAGCGGAACTTCCTTAGGAGGAGTCATGGGACGCGCTCCGGCAGCAATCGCAGCTTCGTAAGCCGTATCAACGCAATCGGTTTTCATTGCAAAATGCAGCCATTTTCCGTTTTCAGAAAGAGAATCTCCACCGCCCGCGAACAATTCCAAAATACCTCCGTCGCCGAGATCAAACATTAATATTTCACCGTTTCCCTCGCCCCATCCGACTATTGGGGTTAATCCGAGAGCTTTGTAGAATTCGCATGATTTTTTGAAATCCCGAACTTTAAGAGCAATGTGATGAAAACCGAGACCGGGAATAACTTTATTGATGTTTTCCATTTTTTATAATACTCCTTATATTAAAAATAGTTGATACAATACATAGAAATGATAAAATAATAAATATATAACCGAAAACCGCGTATATAGTCATAGTTTCAATATAATCAGCCAAAAATATGCAGGCTGTCATAACTGTAACGGATAAATGCAATAAAATTAAAGTAAACATGGATAAAATTCCGCACCTGCGGTTTAATACAGTTATAATACCGCATAAAAATATCAGCGGCAGCGTTCCGTATAATATAACACCGATGAGTAAAAATGAATTATTAATTGTAAAGAAAGCAGTTAGAATAAATACCGCAATATAAAAAGAACCGAAAATTGCCAAAAATATTTGATTTATATGGGATGGTTTTTTTTGGTTTGGAATTATATCACAGAGGAAAGAAGTAATTGTTTGTATAATGAAAAAAAATATCAGAGAAGCAACTATATATATAATCGATGATGTTGACAATTTAATATATAAAATCGTTCCCGCCGCGGGAAGCATTGATGTTATTGAAGTTAAAATTAATGTTCTGAGGCTTATTTTCGGATATACGGACGTTCCCAGCACAAACACAAGCGAGATTAGTATAACAGCGATTGCGGATTTTTGTAATAAATTAAATTTTGCGTCGTATGTAATGATTCCCAAAAATCCAAACGGAGGATATAATCTGAGTCCTGTGTAAAAAACAAAGCAATAAACAGCAGCGAGACATATACCGGAAATAATGAATATAACTTTTCGGTTTAGTAAAGTATTCACGTTTTTTATATAACCGCAGCTTTTATGTATTATAAACCAAAGGTTCCTTCAAGATCAGCTACAATTTCCGTCACATCGTTTTTGCCTTTGGAAACTGCGATTTGTTTTTTTAATTCTTCAAAAAAAGCTTCTCCGTCATTCGGAAGTTCAATTGTTTTATTTTGCCATGTGGAAAGTATAGCCGCGTTTGCAATTGAAAGACCGTTGATACCTTCTTTTCCCGGGGCAAGCAATTCTTCACCGTATAAAATATGATTTGTAAAATTACGGAGTATTCCTTTATGCTGTTCTCCGTTTCCGCCTTCGTATTCAACATTTATTGTTTCAGCGGGGGGAGATGAAAATCCTTGGTTTGAATTGTAACAAAATTCTCTTTCGTCAATACCGAGTTTTGTAAACGTGAGTTTTCCTCCCTCAGCCACGAGTTTACCTTTGCTTCCCGAAATTTCTAAACGGTTTGTACCCGGATATTCACCTGTGGTTGTGATAAAAGCTCCCGTAGCGCCATTCGGATATTCGGCGTATATGGTGACATCATCTTCAACTTCGATATCATGGTATTTACCGAAACGGCAGAATCCTGTTATTTTATTCGGCATACCAAATATCCATTGCCATAAATCAAGATTGTGCGGGCATTGATTCATCAAAACTCCACCGCCCTCACCAGACCAAGTGGCACGCCATCCGCCGCTGTTATAATATGCCTGTGTGCGGTACCAGTCGGTAATTATCCAAATACAGCGTTTTAATTCCCCGAGTTCACCGTTTTGAACAATACTGCGCATTTTTTGATATAATCCGCTTGTACGCTGATTGTACATTATTCCGAAAGCCAAATCGCTTTTTTCCGCCGCTTTCATAAATTCCGTAACTTTTTTTGTATAAACGCCTATAGGTTTTTCAGATAATACGTGAATTCCGTATTTAAAAGCGTCAATTCCTATTATAGGGTGAAAATAATGCGGTGTTGCAATTAATACAGCATCAATTTTTCCGTCGGCTAACATATCGCGGTAATCGGTGTAACAATTAATTTGCGAATTGCGTTTTTCCGCCGCCGATTTCGCCCAATCGATTCTATCCTCTTTAATATCGCAGACTGCGGTTAATACAGCGTCTTTAATTTCTCCAGCCAGCAGGTTGTTAACATGTCCGCTGCCCATGTTTCCTATACCCACCACTCCGTATCTTACATTTGCCATTTGATGCAGACCTCCTAAATTAATTATCTAAAAATTTGTTTATAAATTTAGTAATTGATCTATTAGCGGCACGTTCGTTTGCGGCGTAGAAAGATGAAAAGTTTTTCGCGTTCCCCGCGGCTATCTGTACGCCTATACCGTCAAGACCGAATAAATCACCGTAATAATATAATAAATCAACTGTCGAGCCTCCGACTATAAGATCAAGCATTTCCGCTGAATCTTCATCACGCGTATATTTAACCTGTAAAGCTATTTCGTAATAAGCAGGCATAACGACTCTGTAGGATTCCGCCGACCATGCTTCAAGAATTATGGAAGTAAGTTCGAAATCGCTGTTTGTTATCGGAACGCAAACCGAGCTTGCCGCCGCGTTTATCATAGAATAATATCCATCTTGGGATTCGTTATATTTAGGGCAGGGAATGATTCCGAAATTCACATCTGTCGAACGCATGCCGGAAGCCGCGTCGATACTGTATTCAAACATTAATGCTCTTCCGCCGGTGAATATCAGTTTATCCTGATAAGGCTGCTGATACCAAATATAAGAATCTGTTTCTTTCACAAAATCAAAATATTTTTGAAATATTTCTATATTCTTTTCGGTGTTGAGTATCATATAAGGCAAATCATCTTCGTCTTTTCCGGTTAATCGACCGCCCTGTGAATACTGAATATTCAAAGCACCGTGCCACAGGCTTGTGATATAACCATATTGGTCTTCTTCCGGTTTTATCTTACCGTCTCCGTTTAAATCGTCAGTACCGGTTTTACCTATTTCAACAAATTTTTCGTATGTCCAGTTTCCTTTTCTTACATCATCATAAGGTTCGGTTATTGAATAATCCTCAAACAGACCTTTATTGAAAAAAATTCCGAAAGTCATTCCAAGCGTTTGATATGAAATCTGACCGAGCATACAATATAGATTTCCGCCTACTGTAAATTCCGTTTTAGCGTCCTGATTCCACCATGGTTTGTCGAGATTTACATACGGCAGGTTTGACCATTCGAGAAGAGCGCCTTCCATTGCGTATTTAAAACCGTCGCGTCCATGCGGAAACAATACTTCATATGCGTCATCATTTGCTAATATTGTTGGTACCGGACTGACATCGGAAGCCAAAAATTCAAATTCTATATCGAAACGTTCTTCTATTGCCAAATTACGTTCATAAACTGCATCAACTACAACATCCCCCGTTGCTTCGGGAGCATAAAAAGCATCTCCCCATCCTCCTGCCCGCATATGGACGCGGAATTTATATCCGTCAAAAGTTACATCGGGAACTTCTTCGCGTATAGCTTCACGCGGATCAAGCTCGCTTCCTATGGTTGTTTCCAAAGGAGTTGTTTCATCTGTTTTATTGTTCTCCGCGCACGATATTACGGAAAATATTATTGATAAAATCAAAAGACTGCAAATTATCGTTTTAAATTTCATTCAGTTATTCTCCTAATTTTAGTTTTGTTTTATTACTTATTACTACATAAAATTTATTTGAAAATTATTTGTCTTATATCTTCCAAAGCTTCGTTTTTATCTTTTTTCCATAAATCTCCTATAGGAGACATTGATGTTCCGCCAAAATTGTATATCCCCATACCTTGATATTTTATAGAACTAAAATCCGGTGCTTCTCCTTTTTTGCAACCGAGGAGCAGGTTGCCGTGCAAATATACACTTCCGCTTTTTTCTTCCGCTTTAATCAGCGGTATAGTAAACTTAACATCAATAATGAGTTTATCAGGAGATAAATATTCCGTATAATATTCATTTTCCCGAGGATGGTATATACAAAGCTGAATTTTATTATACGAATTTAATCCGGAAATAATGAACTTTGCGTTTCCTTCATAAGGATATTGCGTGCGCTGCGTTATATGAATAAGTTTACCCTCAATGAATATATCCGCTTCCGACGGAGCGAGATAAGGAACAATTATCTTATTTCCATCCACAATGTAAGAATATTGAGCCGCTCTTGCAAGCCCTTCTCCTCCTCTCATCGTACAGCACCAAAAAGCTTCATAGCAATGACATCCAATATAACCGTCAACAGCGCAGCTATCGCAGCCGAATCCTCCGTTTGGACGCTGCCCTCTGTAAATACCATTGTATAATATCCTCTGTGCGGTATCAATGTAGGAAGTATTTGAGGTATATTTATACAGCTGCATCGCAACCATA
>JAVBPA010000128.1:0-17341 GCA_031549925.1 Eubacteriales bacterium | reverse complement strand
CGATTTATCGCTTGTTTCTCAGGATGATTTAATTCGTAATCTTTTTCTTATAAATTCCAGACCCAGAAAATGTCTCGGCTGGAAATCACCTATCCAAATCTTTTTACACGAAGTGGCGCTTTTGACTTGACAATTCATCATATAAAAAAGGTGTTTTCACAGAATTTGCATCTGCGGAAACACTCTTTTAAACTTTTTACAATCTTTTAAAAATATATATTATACAGTAATACAACTTATCAAAGGTTCTTCAAGTCTTCCCGAAACGGCTAAAGCGGTTGCGGTACCAAGGCGTTTAGCTATAAATACCGATGATAATCCGGTAGGTGAAGTAATGGTCGTATTAGGGGATGAAGAAGCTGTTATATCAAGAATATCACCTGCGCTCAATGATAAAAATACTGTACTGTATATCGTTTGCTGTACATTTGCTACCATTGTGTATGATGAAGTCACTATATTGCTTCCATTGTTTCTGATTCTTACGGTTACAGTAGAATTTACTGAAGAAGTCAAAATCCATGTATAACTGACTTCATATACACCGCTTGTCAATATTGTAAGGCGGCAGGGATTTATATTAGGCGTTACTCCATTTGAAGCAAGCAATGAATCATAACATATTGTTTGAGCCGAAGAAGTTAATGCATGGGTAGAACCTCCGACAGTAGATATGCCTCCGAAAGGTTGCTCCGGGCCAATCGGACCTTGCGGGCCTGCCGGACCTTGCGGACCTGTTAAACCAGCCGGTCCCTGCGGGCCTGTTGCTCCGGTTGCTCCTGTTGCACCTGTTGCTCCGGTTGCTCCTGCCGGTCCCTGCGGGCCTGTTGCTCCGGTTGCTCCCTGTTCACCTACCGGTCCTTGAGGTCCCTGTATTCCCTGCGGTCCCATGGGACCTTGTGCTCCTTCCGGTCCCTGCGGTCCTTCCGGACCCGGAATACCTTGTGAGCCAGGTAAGCCCTGTATACCTTGAGGTCCTTGTATTCCCTGCGGTCCTTGAGGACCCTGTGCGCCTTGAGGTCCTTCGGGACCCTGGGGCCCTTCCGGACAAACGGAACAAGGATTGCAATTATTATTGCAATTATTACAATTTTTATTTAATTTTTTGTATATATTATTATTCGAGTTATGTTGATGCATTTTATGTATCCTTTCAAAGTTATGCTACGCATATAATATGCTATATAAATTGAAAATGTTCTTTTTTATAAATTTTCACCAAACCGGAAAAATGTTTTTTATAACTTATAAATAAAAAATAAAAACAGTTTAATAATATAAACCGAATATAAAAACCGAGGTTATAAAATGCAGGATAATATATTTAATATAAGCATATATGATTTGCAAAATAAAATGCGTGAAAGAAAAATAAGTTCACTTGAACTCACCGGTTATTATTTAAAACGTATACAACATATCGATAAATGCAGAGACGGGTTAAATTCGGTAATTGAAATAAATCCCGACGCAATGAAAATCGCACAGGATTCGGATATGCTTCGTATGAGAGGAAATGATTTAGGAGAACTTCACGGAATACCCATTCTTATAAAAGACAATATCAGTACGGGAGACAAAATGAAAACCAGCGCAGGTTCAATGGCTTTATCAAATAATACCTGCGGTTATGACAGCGGAATTGCGAAACAATTAAGAAACAGCGGCGCGGTTATTTTAGGTAAAACCAATATGACGGAATTTGCGAATTTTATGTCTGATAATATGCCGAACGGATATAGCTCAAGAGGAGGTCAAACTATTAATCCGTTAAATAAAAATATTGATCCTTCCGGTTCGAGCACCGGTTCTGCCGTAGCGGTTCGTTCTAATTTATGTATGGCTGCTATCGGAACTGAAACTTTCGGATCTATCATATCTCCTTCGCAGAGCTGCGGAGTAATCGGATTAAAACCTACTGCGGGTCTTATTAATACAAATGGGATTATTCCGATATCTCATACATTTGATACCGCAGGACCTATCACAAGATCCGTATCAGATGCGGCGGTAATACTTGAATGTCTCACGCATAATAAATACAGTAATTATATAACGAATAATATAAACCAGTTCGCTCTAAAAGATTTCCGTGTCGGTATATGCCGTTTATTTTGTGAAGAAACAAATATTGAATGGCTTGAAAACACGGAAAACTTAATAAAAATTATCACTTATTACGGTGCTGACTGTTTAGAACTTCCCGATCATAATATACGTTTGAGCGGTATAGTATATCCGATTATGAAATGCGAATTTAAACGCGGTATAAATTTGTATTTGAATACGGTAAAAAATGATGATGTTCCCAAAAATTTAAGTGAAATTATCGAATATAATAATAAAAATCCGGAAAAATGTTTGAAATATGGTCAGAATATATTGATTGATTGCAATGATAATACAACAGGAGATTTAAGCGAATCGGAATACATCACCGCTTTATCAGCACGTGATGAAATAATAAATAAATTTGACCGTATATTTGTTGATAATAAATTAGATGTTATATTTTTTACAGCGGGAAATTCCGGTATACCTGCATTTACAGGCTTCCCTTCCATGACAATTCCGCTGGAATATACAAAAGAAAAACTCCCTATCAGTTCCTTTTTTGCGGCAAGAAGAAATCATGAAGGGAATTTATTTCGTATCGCAAGCTTTCTCGAGTCAGAATACTGTTTTAAGTAGTTATCATTACATGATGGAATTTATAACGAATTTTTTGCTTTAGATGAAGCCAATTCAAAAACTTCATCCGCCGTATCAGCAACATATTGCGAATGGCTAACTATAATAACGCATTTATTTTCTTTTTCAGCAAGACTGCGGAATATTTCCATTATTTCTTCCTGTGTTGAAAAATCGAGATTACCCGTAGGTTCATCCGCCAATATAATTTCCGGATCATACGACAATGCACGGGCTATCGCAACTCTTTGCTGTTCTCCGCCGGATAATTTTAATATTTTACGATTTACATCGTTTTCGTCAATACCCACTTTATACAGCAATTCTATTGCTTTTTCTCGTTTTTTATTAATGTTTTTACCGGAAGCCCTCATTGATAGTTCAACATTTTCAACAGCCGTTAAATGCGGCAGTAAATTAAAGCTTTGGAATATAACCCCTACATATTGGCTGCGGTATTTATAGCGGTCAATTTTTTTTATATCATCACCCTTGAAAAGTATGTTCCCCTCATTCGGAGAAGTAAGTGCGGAAAGTAGAGAAAGAAGAGTTGTTTTACCCGTTCCGGAACGTCCGATTATAGCGTATAATTTTCCGGTTGAAAAATTATAATTTATGTTATTTAAAACTTTTTTACGTTTGACATAAGAATAGCTTACGTTATTTAAAGACAATATTTCCATATCGTTTATCCTTCACAATAAATCTATTATATTTTTATCTGTCCGCTAAAATTTTTAACGGTTCGTATCTAATAACGAATATTATGCCTGCTATGCTTGATACAACTGTGAGCAATATCCCTATTCCCATCAATTGTAGCAGTATTACGAAATTTACAGTTGCGTTTACTGTATTGACATAATCTACGGGAGAAGACGAACCGCCGAAGAAATTATTAATTATTAAATTCCCTCCGCCTTGTACCGAAACAGGACCTCCTCCGTTTTGATTTATTCCTCTTCCATCACGTCCGAAGTTTTGTTCCTGCGATTGTTCTGAAGCTTCCTGTGATTCGATTTGCGAAGCAAGCATCGCATTTGATACAGGAACCGAAGCGAGCGCGCCTATTCCTGAACCGATTATTATTGTTATAATAGAAACCGTAAGTAATTCTGTTACGAACTGTAAAACCACTTTGTATTTTTTTATACCTATAGCTGTTAACACTCCGACTTCATATTTACGTTCGCGTATATTAAATATATTAAGAACGATTAGAATTATTCCGCCGACAGCTAATATAATATAAAGTAAAATTGTGGCGAAACTGCTTAAATTTTTAAGCGGAAGCAAACTTGCTTCATAATTTTCTATATCCATGGAACTTAATGTATAATATTCCGATAAACCTAAATCCGAAAGCGAACTTCCAAAATTTTCGTAATCTTCTTTATTTGCGAAAACATATGTTCCGTTCGTTTGTTCTCTAATATCAGATGTGGAACTGTTCCCCATTTCATCTGTGATTTCTATTGCCGATAGTTTCGATTGAGTTATAATGCTGCTTAATGTCGGATAGCTTACACATATTAAATTTGCCGGATCCATCGATGTTAAGATATTCATAAATGCGCCTGATGAATTAGTTGCCGCGCTATTTGTATAAATACCTATTATCGTAAGCGTATATAATTCCTCATCGTTATTCGGATTTGATAGATTAATTTTATCTCCGACCGACAAACCGTTGAAAATTGAAAATTCATAGGATACCAAACAATTCATATCAGATTCTTCAGTATTAAACATTTCACCTTCTGTTATTTTAGAATTTCCGTTCATAAAATCTGTCATTGCATTTTCAGAATTATAACCTGTAATATTAATATCTCCCATAGCAGTGCCTAAATTACGTATTACCCTGCCTCCGCCGATTTCATTACCGGATTGATTCTGCGGTGATTCATTATCATTTGATGAATCTGAGCTTTCGGTGCTGTAAGGTTCTACGTCTCCGGAAGTATTTAACGATGTTGAAGATGTATAATAAAAATCTTTAACATAATCAGATTCCGAATATTTTAAAAGTTCTTCAAGAGATAATTCTTGATATTGCTGCATAACAGATCTAAAATTATTATTAGCTCCGCTGGCGGAATTTCTTTCGCCGGAGGAAAAACTGCCTTGCATTTCAGACATCATTTTTTGTCTGTCAACTGATATAGAACCGGTTATAACTTTTGATTCAAGTCCTGTATTTTCCGCTTCGTTTGCCGCGTTTTTAATCGCTAATGCAATACAGGAAGATACCGCAATTGTAAAAATAATTATTGCTATTAAAATATTTCTTCCCTTTGCTCTTATAATGCTTAAATAAGCATTAGTTATTATCATCATATAATATTCCTCCGAATAAAATTGATTATATAATAAATACTCAATTTGGTATTTTAATGCCGGTTATGTGAATGTTTAATGAAATTTAATTGATTTTAAATGAAATTAATAATTTTTAAATATTTTTTTAATGAAATATTGACAGTTATATTTTGCTGTGGTATAATTATCCAGTAGTTAAAATCGTTTAAATATTATAAATTAAATTAATGAAGGTACAAAAATATGAAAAAATCATTTTTATATTGCATTATGATAG
The DNA here is from genome assembly GCA_031549925.1 of Eubacteriales bacterium. Lineage (GTDB taxonomy): Bacteria > Bacillota > Clostridia > Oscillospirales > CAG-272 > JAVBPA01. The sequence continues at coordinate 12,051 of JAVBPA010000128.1, read as the reverse complement.
CGGTTTTTATTTTAGCATTTTCAGCAAATATTTATGCGTATGATCAGATATCCCTTGCGGGAACTAATACTCCTCCGACAATTGACGGTAAATTGGATGACTGTTATACAAAACTCCACGATTTTTATAAACCGAATGAATCTGAATGGTTTGATTCATCGGATTCTGAACATAAAGCGGCAGGTGAATGTCACGCAACTTGGGATTCTGATAATTTATATGTTTTTATCCGCGCCGCAGAAAATGATTATACACCGGCGAATACACCTACCGTTGCATCCAGCGGCTCTTGTATGTATTTATCGCTTCTGGCAAATTTGCCGGATAATAACGCTCCGACTGATCCTCTTTATGTATGTCAGCTTGCTGTTAACAGAAGTGAAGATGATACCCTTGAATGGAAGTATACCGGTTCTGTTTCAGAAGAATTCCGCGATAATTCTGTTGATTTAATCATTTACAGCGAGTGTCCTTTTAAATTCGAAGTTATGACGGACGGAACAAATACATACTATGAAATTGCCCTTCCGTGGAATCAAATCGACCGTATAGGAGATCAAAAATTTGAAGTTGGTCATAAATTTTTCTTTAACTATATCGTTACGATATTCAATGACGGTGAATCCGTTATCGCTCAATACGGTCAAGGATTAATGAATGATATATATGATATGGGTGGATTTGTAGAACTGACGGCAGCTCCGGTACTTGAAACAGCTCCTCCGGAAACACAGGCACCGGTTTCTGATAATTCTGAGCTCCCCTCATCAAATACTCAAAATGCCGCTCAAACATTTGATATAGCAATATTTGCAATGTTAACCTGTGTTTTAACATCCTCCTCAGCTTTTATTATTTCAAAAAATAAAAAAAGATAAATAATAAAAATATTAATTAAATAAAAACCGCATATGATTTACGGATTGCAGCCGTTTTCATGTTGTGCGGTTTTTTATATTTATGATTTTTTGTGTTTATAAAAAATTAAATTAAATATATTGTTATGTATTAACAAATATGATATAATAACTTCTATATATTAAATTGTAGAAGGACTGCTTAACTAAATGAAATATTGCACATTAATATGTGATGGAATGTCTGATTATAAAATAAAATCTCTCGGCGATAAAACACCTATGGATATAGCTGAAAAGCCTTTAATGGATAAACTGGCAAAAAAATCTCTCGCAGGAACAGCTTCCAATGTACCGCAGGGAATGATACCTGAAAGTGATACCGCAAATTTAGCAATACTATCCTATGATCCGATGATATACAGTAAAGGGCGTTCCCCTCTAGAAGCGGCTTCCATGGGAATTGAAATGTCGGCTGACGAAACTGCTTTCAGATGCAATCTTGTTACTATCAGCGAAAATTGCGGAAATTATGAAGATGAAATAATGATTGATCACAGTTCCGATGAAATAACCACTGAAGAAGCGGATGCTTTGATTACATCATTATACGAAGCGCTCGAAAATAATTTTTTTTCCACAGATACAAATAACGGTTCAATTCGTTTATATACAGGAGTAAGTTACCGTCATTGCTTGATTTGGAAAAACGCTCCGGAATTTAACAATTTTATGCGTCCTCATGATATATTAGGAAAATGTATTAAAGAATATCTCCCTCCTGAACCTTTCTTTTCAATGATGAAATTCAGCCGTGAAATTTTAACGGATCATCCGATAAATAAATCAAGACGTGAAAGGGGACTCCGTCCGGCAAACTCGATGTGGCTTTGGAGTCCTGGTAAAAAACCTCATCTTCCTTCTTTCTACGAAAAATGGAATAAAAGAGGGGCTGTTATATCAGCGGTGGATTTAATACGCGGTATCGGAAAATGCGCCGGAATGGATGTTTTGCGTGTTGAGGGTGCGACCGGAAATATTCATACAAATTATGAAGGCAAAGCAAAAGCGGCTGTTGAAGCATTTAAGGACGGAGCTGAATTTGTATTTATTCACGTTGAAGCACCGGATGAATGCGGACACCGCGCGGAACTTGAAAATAAAATTTTATCCATCGGATATATTGATGAACGTTTGCTTCGTCCTTTAATTGAATATCTGAATAACTGCGGTGAAGCTTACCGAATTTTGATATTACCCGATCATCCTACTCCCATATGTACCAGAACCCACGCAATGGATCCTGTTCCGTTTATAATATATGACAGTAATAATCCAAAAGAAGGAATTGACTGTTTTTGCGAAGACGAATGTACAAAAACCGGATTATATTTAGAACACGGTTATAATTTATTGAATTTATTATTTTCGAGCGGAGATTTATAAGATAATTATGGAACAAAACAACGAAAATGAACCGATTGATTCGGAAGTAACGAACAAAGAAACGCAAATAAATGAAGAGACACAGGAAACTGATGATAAAGATTCCGCAATAAATATATCTGATGTTAAAATAAAACCTCTTATCGTTTCAGATCTCGCTTCATCGGTTTTTGAATGGATTGAGCTTATTGTTTTTGCCTTTACTTTTGTTTTGATTGTTATGATGCTGGCTTTCCGCCATTCGCCTGTTGTCGGTTCTTCCATGGCTCACACATTGGAAGAAAAAGATGTTTTAATATTATCCGAATTGACTTACAAACCTAAGAACGGTGATATTATTGTATTTCAATCGAACATTTTCGGTTATGAAGAACCTCTTGTGAAACGTATAATAGCTAAAGGCGGACAGGAACTGAATATTGATTTTGAAAATTGGGTAGTAACTGTCGACGGAGTTGAATTGGACGAAGATTATGTAAACCGTGAATCCGGAAACATGATAGCGGGATATGTTTCGCCAAATTATACCTTTCCTATGATAATACCGGAAGGATATCTGTTTGTTATGGGTGACAACCGTAGAAATTCAGTTGACAGCCGGGATAAAAGGATAGGTCTTGTTGACGAAAGATTTATAATCGGTCATGTAGTATTCCGGATATTTCCTTTAAATAAATTTGGAGTAGTTAAATAAAATTATGCCTAGCGGTGTTATTCAATGGTATCCCGGACATATGGCAAAAACAAAAAAAATTATACGCGAATGTTTGCCTGATGTCGATATAATAATAGAAATTCTTGACGCACGCATACCAAAAAGTTCCCGTAATCCGGATTTGTATAAAATAATAGGAACAAAACCTCTCCTTACAGTTTTAAACAAAGCTTCTCTCGCAGATCCGGCAGTGACTGAAAAATGGACTTTAAAAATGACGGGTGAAGAACACGGATGTATTGTAACCGATTGCGTCAGCGGTGATGGTATGACGGCGGTTATGCCTAAAATCAAAAGAATATTATCAGAAAAAGTTCAAAGATACGAAGAACGCGGGATGAGCGGCCGGGCTCTCCGTGCTATGATTGTCGGAATACCCAATTGCGGGAAATCATCTTTTATTAATTATTTAGCCCATGGTAAAAAAACCAAAGTAGAAGACAGACCGGGTGTAACACGTGAAAAGCAATGGATTCCGACTTCAATCGGGCTTCATTTACTCGATATGCCCGGTGTTTTATGGCCGAAATTTGACGACAGGCATATAGCTGAAAATTTAGCGCTGACCGGAGCTATACGTGATGCTGTTTTGGATATTGAAGAATTGGGAATTATATTATGTTCCCGGCTGCGGAAATTATATCCCCAGCAGCTTGCGCAAAGATATAAACTGGAATTGGAAACGGTAGAAAGCGATATTACCGACAACGAACTTTTTGAACTCATAGGAAAAAAACGCGGTTTTATTATATCCGGCGGATTGATAAATACGGAGAGAACCGCCGCGATATTGCTCGATGAATTCAGAAGTTGTAAAATAGGCCGTATTTCACTGGATATATGTTAACTTTAAATTGGAATTACCACGACGATTATGAAAAACGCGGATTTAATATAATCTGCGGAGTAGACGAAGCCGGAAGAGGTCCGCTTGCGGGTCCTGTTTATGCTGCCGCTTGTATTCTTCCGCGTGATTTTTATATTGAAGGGCTTTACGATTCAAAAATATTGTCGGAAAAGAAACGCAATGAATTTTTCGAGATAATAAAAACTAACGCTTTAGGTTATTCGATTTCATCCGCTTCAATCGAAGAAATTGACAGCAAAAATATATTGAATGCTTCAATGCTCGCTATGCGTCGTGCCTTGCAATCACTCGTAATAAATCCTGATATTGTATTGGTTGACGGCAACATTATCCGTGAAATGAATGAATGGAACACGGAAGCGATTATAAAGGGTGATACAAAAATACCTTCAATAGCCGCGGCTTCCATTTTAGCAAAAGTATCACGCGATAATGAATGTAAAAAAATAGATTTAGAATATCCTGAATACGGATTTGCTCACAACAAAGGTTACGGAACAAAGGAACATATGAATGCGATCCGCAAATACGGTATATGCAGTTACCACCGAAAAAGTTTTATGAAATTTTTATACAAATAAAAAAATAACAGATAAAACGAATACAAAATGAATAACAACAAAACACTTGGAAATTTCGGTGAAAGCGCTGCATGTAATTATATTGCCAGTCTTGGTTATAATATCATAAAAAGAAATTGGCATTGCGAATACGGGGAAATTGATATAATAGCTGAAAACGACCGTTATATCGTTTTTTTTGAAGTTAAAACTCGCACCGATGTAAATTATAGATCAAAATACGGCAGACCTTCGGCGGCAGTTAATAAAACAAAGCGGCTGCATATGTTGAATTCCGCTAAAAAATATTTAAAAGATTTATATAAATCAGAAGATTTTGAAGATTCTGAAAATAATAAAATATTAAAATCACCGCGTATCGATGTTATTGAGATATTAATATCTAGTTCTGGCGATGATTTTGTTTATGTTAAAATAAATCATATAAAAGCGGCTGTTAACGATAATAATTAATAGTTATATAAATCGGAGATAAAATGAAACTTTTTGATCTTCATTGTGATACTTTATACGAAACATATCACGCAAACGAAAATTTGCAAAACAACACGCGTTTCCATATATCGCTTGATAAGGCAAAATGCTATGAAAAATATTGCCAGATTTTTGCGGTTTGGAGCGATAACAAGAGAACTGAAGATGAAAATTACAGCGATTTTTTTAATATAATAGAATATAACAAAAAGTATTTAAATCCGACCGAAGCTTTCAAATATTACATAGCGGTTGAGGGCGGAAAACTGCTGAACGGGGATATAACGCGGCTGAATGTTTTGTATGAATCCGGTGTAAGATTTTTAACTCTTGTTTGGAACGGAATTTGTTGTATCGGAGGGTCGCATGATAATGAAGAAGGTCTTTTTGAATTCGGAAAAAATGTTGTGCGCCGTTGTTTTGAGCTTGGAATCGTGCCTGATTTATCACATTCTTCCGTTTCCGGAATGTATGATACACTGGAAATAGCAAAAGAATATAATAAACCGGTTATCGCAACCCATTCAAATTCGTATACTTTACGAAATCACAAAAGAAATCTGCCTGATGATATTTTTATAAATATTACAAAAAGCGGAGGAATTATCGGAATAAGTTTATGCGGGCTTCATCTTACCGAAAGCGGTGCTTGTGATATAAACTGTATTACCGGACATATAGACTACTTCTTATCTCTTACTCCGCTTGCCGCAAAATCAATTTGCTTCGGTTGTGATTTTGACGGAATTTCTTCTACTCCTGACGGTATTGAAAATATATCGGATATGTATAAAATTGCCGAAGCTCTAGCCCGTAACGGTTACAGCGATAATTTAATAAAAGATATATTTTATAACAACGCTGAATCGTTTATTATCAGAAATAAAATATAACGGAGAAAAATAATTATAAATGAAATATATTAACACACGTGATGAAAGCAATCCGATAAATTCATCTGAAGCGATAAAAAACGGTTTGGCTCCGGGCGGCGGTCTTTATATGCCGCAAAGCCTCCCTTTTTACGGTGATATTTTTGATAGATTAATAGATACAAATTACGCTTTTCGGGCTTCAGAAATCTTATCTTACTACCTCACAGACTATTTGAAAGATGATTTGACAGCCGATTGTAAAACGGCATATTCGCAAAATAAATTTACATCCGATGACAAAATTGCACCTGTTGTAAATTATAATTCCAATATATCGATACTTGAATTATTCCACGGACCGACTTCCGCTTTTAAAGATATGGCTTTACAGCTAATGCCTCATCTTGTTTCAAGAGCTTTGCCGATGAACGGCGAAAACAGAACGATGTATATTTTAACCGCAACATCGGGAGATACCGGAAAAGCGGCTCTTGAGGGGTTCCGCGATGTACCGCAGGTAAAAATCAACGTATTTTATCCGGCGGAGGGAGTCAGTTATATTCAAAAACTTCAAATGGCGACTCAGGAAGGAAATAACGTAAATGTTTGCGCCGTAAAGGGAAATTTTGACGATACTCAAAACGGAGTAAAAAAAATATTCGGAGATAAAGAGATATCGAAAAAATGCAGTGAAAACGGAATATTTTTATCAAGCGCAAACTCGATAAATTGGGGACGTTTAGCTCCGCAGATTGTTTATTATGTATCAGCTTATTGTGATTTAATAAAAAATAAAGTCATAAAAAACGGTGATAAAATAAATGTATGTGTTCCGACAGGAAATTTCGGAAATATATTAGCCGCTTACCTCGCTAAAAGATCAGGTTTACCAATAGATAAATTTATCTGCGCTTCAAATACAAACAATATACTGACAGATTTTTTCAATAGCGGCGTATATGATATAAAACGAATTTTTCATACAACAATCTCCCCTTCTATGGATATATTAATATCAAGCAACCTCGAGAGGCTTTTATATTTAGCCGCCGGCTGCGAAGCTACTTCGGATTATATGAAGCATTTAAAAGAAAACGGTATATATAAAGTTCCGGATTCTATCCGCGGTATCTTTTCGGATATATACGGTATGTGGTGCGGAGAAGAAGATACGAAAGCAGAAATAAAAAAAGCATACAATGAATATGGTTATTTGTGCGATCCTCATACGGCAGTAGGTCTTAACTGCGCGCGCCGGTATATAGAAAAATCCGGAGACACGCGTCCTATGTTAACCGTTTCCACCGCAAGTCCATACAAATTTGCTTCATCTGTTTACTATGCTCTTACTGATAATATCTTTTTAGACGAATTTAAGAACATATCTTCGCTTGCTTCGTTTGCAAAAATTAAAGTTCCTGCTCCTCTTGAAGCTATATCAAAAAAAGAAATCCGCTTCGACCCTGATATAGCAATCGAAACGGATGAAATGGCTGACGCGGCTTTGAAATTTATACTAAATTAATTTAAAACATTTTTTATTATAATTGTTTTTGCTTAAATGTAGCGCAGACAGTATCTGTACAGTTTGTGGCATAACTCGGTCCTACCGCAATTTTATCGGCTGTGCAATAATTATCTCCGTCGTGGTAAGAACAATTCTTTACATCGCAGATAATTCCGCGGATATGTTTCGGGGTTTGTCCTTTAGTGTCTCTTTTTCTTTCGTCATATCCATTATAACCTTCATAAATAGCCATGATTTTTATCCTCCAATTTACTTTAAAATAATTTATTAATTAAATTTCTTATTCGTTACTTATTGTTGCTAACTTTTAACGTTTTTATTCAACCAAAAATACACAAATAGAAATAATACGGTGTAAAATGTCCGTGTATGTTTTATCAGATTTACATTTATCATTAACCGCGCAAAAACCTATGGATATATTCGGGGACAGATGGGAAAATTACCACGAAAAAATCGAATCCGGCTGGCGTTCAAAGATCAAAGAAAATGACACTGTTATTGTCGCCGGAGATGTATCTTGGGCAATGAGTCTTTGCGATACTATAAAAGATTTTAATTTTATCGAAAATTTACCCGGATTAAAATTGCTTGGAAAAGGCAATCATGATTATTGGTGGGATACGCAAAAAAAAATGAATGATTTTTTGGAACAAAATAATATAAAAACAATAAAATTTTTATACAACAACGCATATAATACCGAAGGAATGACCATATGCGGTTCACGCGGATGGTTTTTAAACCAAAAAGCAGCTCCGGACAATAGTGATTATAAAAAAATCGTTTTACGGGAATCCGGAAGAATTGAAGCTTCTATTAATGAAGCAAAAAAATATAATAATGAAATAATATTGTTTTTACATTTTCCCCCTGTTTACAAAAATTTTATATGCGACGAAATATTAACCGTGCTACATAAGCATAATATAAAACGCTGTTATTACGGACACATTCATTCAGAGTACGAAACACTTCCTTCATTCGTTTATGAAGGAATTACGTTTACTATAACTTCGGCTGATTATTTAAATTTCATCCCATTGAAAATAGATTTATGAACATATGTTAAAATAACATTGAATATGTTGTATTTATCGTCATAATTGATAATTATCGTTTAATATTTTTATAATTTTTAACATAAATGCTTGACATATAAGTCATTTAATTGTAAAATATAATAATTGCATATAATTTTATAAAGTTTATAATAACATGATTATTAATATCATGTTAAATCATACGGAGGATATATTAATGGGTCTCAATAAAGTAAACACCTTGGAAAACTGCCAGATAGAATTAGAATTTTCAGTTGAACGTTCGGTGTTTGACGAAGCTGTTACTAAAATATTTAAGAAAAAATCTGTTAACATAACAGTTCCGGGTTTCAGACGCGGAAAAGCTCCCAGAAACATAATAGAAAAAATGTACGGCAAAGGCGTTTTTTATGAAGATGCTTTAAACGAAATAATTCCTTCCGCTTATGAAGGCGCACTTGCAGAATCAGGATTTGAATCGGTCAGCCGTCCCGAATTCGATGTAACCGAAATCGGAGAAGAAGGCGTTTCTATAAAAGCAAAGTTTTATAAAAAACCCGAAGCCGAAATATCAGATTACAATGGAATAGAAGCTGAGCGTATTGTTTATTCCGTTTGCGACCACGATTTGGAAAACGAAATAGAGCGTGTAAGAAACCGCAATTCGCGTCAAATAGATATAACTGACCGCGCCGTTCTATCGGGCGATACTGTCGATATAGACTATTTAGGCACGGTAGACGGAGTTCCTTTTGAGGGCGGAAAAGCAGAAAAATACAGTTTGAAAATTGGCTCCAACAGTTTTATTCCGGGGTTTGAAGATCAGCTTATCGGACATTCAATCGGAGAAAACTTTGATATAAATGTAAAATTTCCGGAAGATTACAACAGTGAAAAGCTTGCCGGAGCTGATGCCGTATTTAATATTACATTGAATGGAATAAAATATACAGAACTTCCCGAACTCGACGATGAATTTGCAAAAGATGTTTCTGAATTTGACACTTTAGATGAATACAAAGCTGATGTTAAGGCAAAACTTCAGGAGAGACGCGAAAAAAATGCCGATACAGCGCTTGAAGAATCATTAATGGATGGTATTATCGCACGCACGACAGTTGAACTTCCCGCTTCCATGGTAGATATGGAAATAGAAAATATAATCCGCGACCGCGATTACAGTATGCGTTCTCAGGGTTTGAATCTTGATATGTATATGAAATATACAGGTATGACCCTTGAGACAATGCGCGAACAGGTACGTCCGCAGGCAGAACGTCAGATAAAAGTCAGATTGGCGCTTGAAAAAATCGCTGTTCTAGAAAACATAGCCGCTGAAGAATCTGATATAACAGCGGAATACGAACGATTAGCAGCTGCATATAATATGGAAGTAGACAAAGTAAAAGAGGCAATTGCGGAAGAATCATTAAAACGCGATATTTGCGTTCAAAAAGCCGTAGTACTCATAAAAAAGAATGCCGTTATAACAGAGCGTGTCGAAGAACACAATCATAGCCACGATGAACATGAAGAAGATGTTCATAGCGAAGAAGAACTTATAGAATCTGCTGATGAACTTGAAGAAGAACCGGAAAACGGAAGCGAATCGCTTTAATTTAATACAAACATACGGAAGGAGATGCATACACAATGCCGCTTGTCCCAACAGTAATTGAAAACACCAACAGAGGTGAACGCGCGTACGATATATATTCAAGATTACTCAAAGACCGTATCGTATTTTTGGCAGACGAAGTAAACGATACAACAGCCTCGCTTGTTGTTGCTCAGCTTTTATTTTTAGAATCGGAAGATGCTGACAAGGATATTAGATTATATATAAACAGTCCCGGCGGATCTGTTACGGCAGGTTTTGCTATATATGATACAATGAATTATATAAAATGCGATGTTTCTACATGCTGTATAGGCATGGCCGCTTCGATGGGAGCTTTCCTGCTTTCATCCGGAGCCAAAGGAAAACGTATTGCATTGCCTAACAGCGATATATTGATTCATCAGCCTCTCGGCGGTATGCAAGGTCAGGCTTCTGATATTAAAATACATGCTGATCATATAATATCAACACGTGCCAAATTAAATTCCATACTTGCAAAAAATACAGGAAAATCTATCGCGGAAATAGAACGTGATACGGAACGCGATAATTTCATGACAGCGGATGAAGCTGTTAAATACGGACTTGTAGATTATGTAATTGAGAAGAGGGCTTAATTTAATAAAATGGCGATGAACCAAAAAAATACGCGCGGAAACGGCGGAAACATTCAATATTGTTCTTTCTGCGGCCGCGATGAATCAAAAGTTATGTTTTTAATCCCTGCGCCTACCGGAATCCTGATTTGTAATGATTGTATCGAAGTTTGCAATCAACTTATATACGACCATACAAACACGCAGAGTAACAACAGTGATTTGACACTAGCGACACTTCCTACGCCTAAAAATATAAAGGAAACGCTTGACGAATATGTTATCGGGCAGGATGAAGCAAAAAAAGTACTTTCGGTTGCGGTTTATAACCACTACAAGCGTATTTTACAAATAAAAGGAAGAAAGTCTCCGAAGAATATGAAAAATATTAACGGAGATGATGTTGAGATCCAAAAAAGCAATGTACTTCTGCTTGGGCCTACCGGAGTGGGTAAAACTTTTTTGGCTCAAACTCTTGCTAAAACCTTAAAAGTTCCGTTTGCCATAGCAGACGCTACAACATTAACCGAAGCTGGTTATGTCGGTGAAGACGTTGAAAATATTCTTCTCCGTTTGATACAAGCCGCAGATTTTGATATAGAACGCGCAGAACGCGGAATTATTTACATTGATGAAATAGATAAAATTTCGAGAAGAAGCGAAAACCGTTCCATAACACGCGATGTATCAGGTGAAGGTGTTCAGCAGGCATTGCTTAAAATACTCGAAGGTACGATCTCCAACGTTCCTCCGCAAGGCGGACGTAAGCATCCTAATCAGGATTTTATACAAATCAACACAGAAAACATTTTATTTATATGCGGCGGAGCATTTGATAATCTTGATAGTTTGATTGAAACACGCATGGGTAATTCTGTTATAGGATTTGAAAGCGTTATACTAAAAAAAGAAGAGAAATTAAAAAACAACATTCTGCGGAACGTTCAGCCTCATGATATTGTAAAATACGGATTGATTCCAGAGCTTGTCGGAAGACTTCCGATTATAGTAGGTTTGGATCCGCTTGACCGTGAAGCACTTGTAAGGATATTAAACGAACCTAAAAATTCGCTGACAAAACAATATCACAAGCTGTTTTCAATGGAACACACAGAGCTTGAATTCACACCCGAAGCAATCGAAAAGATTGCGGATATGGCGATAAAACGCAACACAGGAGCTCGCGGACTCAGATCAATAATGGAAGAAGTCATGATGGATATCATGTATGAAATACCTTCGCGCAGAGATGTATTAAAAGTAACCATAACCGAAGGCGTAGTAACACACGAAAGCGAACCCGAACTTATATTATCTGATAAATCGGTTTTGCAATTAAATGTATTTGACCAATTAAACGCAGCCGAATAATTGTATAAAAGCGAAACTCCCGCAGAATCTTTTAAGAGATTTTACGGGAGTTATTATATTTTATATTAAAATATAT
>JAVBPA010000006.1:0-78159 GCA_031549925.1 Eubacteriales bacterium | reverse complement strand
TAAATAAAAATATCTTTTTATCGTTATTATATTTTTCCCTTTAACTAGATATTTTTCTATAGGAATTTTTTTGAAATTTTTATCATAATGCCATCCTATAACACTTGCATTTATATCCAAACCGTTTATTTTTATTTCATTCTTTTCCGGTTCTTCAATCAACAGCCAACATTCACTGGGTATTATATCACAATAAAAATTAAAATTCATATATACATCGCGGTTTGTTTTTTCGTTTAAAAGCTTTTTTTGTAATTTTAATATATAAATTTCATCTTCAAAATTTTTACCGTCAAATGAATATTCACACATGTCTAGGACAAGCGCATTCTCCGTGCATTTTTTTATTTCCCAATTTCCGTTGAGATTCATTTCATTTGTATAAACGATGTTTTCTTTTAGACATAATTCATCGTTTGTTTCGAATAATAATAATGACTCTGTCGGTCTTAAATTATAATTCTGATAATTGATATTTTCAAATTCGCATGTATTTAAATTGAATTTTTTTAAGTTTTTATCAGAAATCGTTTTAATATTAATATTAAAATCCGAAATGTTATTTGTATTTACTATATAGTGACACATTTCGTTTTCATATAACATAGAACGTGAATATATATTTTTTGTGTAATCACCTGTATTTGATTTTATTATGAGCGGACGTAAATTATATTTTTCAAGCTCGATTAATAAAACCTCTGTATCCGCAAAATTTTTAACATATTTTTTCAATTCTTCGATTTTCGGATTCAATTCGCCATTTACTAAATGCGGAAATCTGCCTAAGCTTAATATAATACCTCCGTTATTTGCAAAGTTTATTAATATAGTGAAAGTATTATCATTTATATTCGTCATTTCGGGCATAATAATAATTTTATATTTATAATTTCCGATTACCGCTTTATTATCTTCTATTTTCAAATGGCGTTTCATTATCGCATCGTCGCCGTAATGGTAATTGTAATTTTGATCCATTAAACGAGTTGATAAATTTTTAAATGATCCCTCTATGCTGTTTTGAAGATCATTATTTGAGTCGTTAAATAATGTCCATATGCTAGACATCGGATGTAATAAAAGAATGTCTATCATTGGTTTGCCTTCTTTGATTACAAGGCTTAAACGGGCAAAATAATCATTGAAAACCGGATAATCGCTCCACCATGGCTGCTGATAAAACAAAGAAGCCGGATATTCACGTTTTCTCGAACCTTTTAATGAATATAAACCTAAATGCTGAAGCATAAAATTCACACCGTGAACAAAATGCCACTCGCCTATCCACTTCATATCGTCAAAACCGATGTTCCATCCGCAGCAGCCGTACATTTCGGATAAAACTCGTTCTTTGTTCGTCTGCTCACTTACTGTTGTCAATTGCTTTACCGCCATATTAGAAACGGGTACACGGCAAAGCCAGTCCATTCCCGGAATATCAAAATGTTCGTAAAACTGCATTGTACTGCCTGAACATTTCATTTGCCACGGAAGACTTTCCTCGAGTGTTGTATGACCTGTAAAAATTATATTATGTGCGCGGCACCAATCACCGATTTTTTTACCGTATGAAATTTCAAAAAGCTCTGAAACGAGTTTCCAATAATCAAATCTTATTTTTTCGTAGCCTTTTACATCAAAGAAAACAGCATCAAGATTTTCTTTAATATCATAACCGTATCTTTGTAAAAATTTTTCGGGGATTATATCGGACCACGGAATATGTTCTCTCGCAAGCTGAGGTTCATCTGAAAAAATACCGTAAAATCTATCGCCAAATCTTTTATAATAACTTTCATATCCTGCTTCGATAAAAGCGTCTACAACCTTTTCATCCATATTATCGACGTAATATTCGCTTGAACCGTATGTAATTTTTATTTTTTGTTCGCCTATTTTATAGAATCCGAGAAAATTTACAGCACTTTTTTCTTCTTCATTAAAACTTTCAATTTTGTTGCAAACAAGCCATTTTACATGATAAGGAACACCTTTTTTATTTACATATCCTCCGCCGAAACCGCTGGGCCAACCGTCCTCATCATCCATTATTGTCATCATTCCGTATTTATCGCCTGTGTTTAAAATAGATTCAACCGAATCCATCCAATCCTTACCCATATAAGGCACTTCTCTTCCGCCGCGCGAATGAGGAACATATCCTCCAAGTCCGGCTGTATACATTTGTTCAACTTGCCAAGCTGCTTCGGTTGGAGAAATGTCACCTAACCAACCCCAATAATTCGCCGGACGTAATTTTATCGGAGGATTTTTTAATTTTTCAATATTAAAAGATATATAAATCACACCTTTTTCATGATTTTTATTTTAAATTTAATTTTAAATTTGAGACAATTATAATCTTATCAATTAGTATTGTCAATAATCAAAAAATATAAGCAGTAAAATATAAAAGCGATAAAAATACCATAATCAAACGATATTTTTACCGCTATATTGCATTAATATGATTTTTGCATAGTGTTTAACATATTTTCTATAAATATTCCGTAACCTCTTGCCGGATCATTTATCATTACATGAGTTACCGCTCCGCATATATGCTCATTTTGAATAATAGGACTGCCGCTCATTCCCTGTACAATTCCGCCTGTCAGTTCCAGTAGTTTCGGATCTGTTATTTCTACAATAAAGTTGCGGTTTTCGTTTGAATTTTGACTTCGGTTAATATTTAATATTTTTATATTATATTTGCAAATTCCTCCGCTGCCGTCTGTTGACAAAATGTATGCGTCACCCTCTTTAATTTCATCTTTCAGAGCAATCGGAAGCGGTTCCGAATTATAAATTTCAGGTAATTTATCAAATTGACCGTATATTCCCGATATTGTGTTGCTAAACAATTTTCCGTTTAATTTATCACCGAAAAATCCTTTTAATTCTCCAGGAGATCCTGCCTGCCCTTTAATTATTCCGTTTAATATAACATCTGTTACATCACCTTCAAGCAACGGAAGAAGCAATCCGGTATCAACATCACAAATACCGTGACCGAGTCCTCCGAATTGCAAATTGTTCGGATCAATAAATGTAACTGTTCCTATTCCGGCGGTGCTGTCTCTTATCCAAATTCCGGCTTTGTATGTGCCGTCATCTTTGGAATATACAGGTTTTAAAGTAAAATCAAGTGAATTTCCATCACGCAAAACGGTAAAACGCAGCGGATCACCGTTACAATTATTTAAAATTTCCGTAACTGCCGAAATAGTATTGACATCACTGCCGTTTATTTGTATTATATTATCTCGTATACGTAATCCTGCTTCGTATGCCGGATTGGATTTATTATTACCCTCATTTACTTCCGACATTCCCACAAGCAATACTCCGCTGGTCCGAAGTTTTACTCCGAAAGTTCCTCCGCCCGGATATAGATATAAACGGTCGTAAATATTTATTTTTACATCTTTTATAGGTATAACCCCGAGCATAACCGCTTTAGCTTCATAACTTTCTATTTTATCGGAGTTATGAAGAGACAGAGATGCACTTACTGCTTGTTCATTATATTTTATTGATATAAAAGGATAACCTACACATTCGGATATATCTTTCAGATTAAATGCGGATATAACTTGAGGAATTACAAAATCGTAGATTCCGGCAGTTACACAAAATAAAACCAAAAGAAATATTAAAGCTGGGAAAAAAATTTTTTTTATTTTAATACGATTCATTATATATTACCTAATTATTATTTATTATATTATTATCAATTTACATGACTATATTCCGTCTTTATATATTATTTAATTAAAATATTTTTTTAAGACAATATCTCATGACTATAATTTTAACAGAAGGTTATATTATATTCGTTGAAATATTTTCACTGTATGTAAATGATAATTTTAATCGTTTTATTAAAATGAATAATTTGTTTTTATTATTTTTTATTAAAATCGAATCAAATTACCAAAAATCATAAGATATTACAATTTTATTTTATATTATTATGATATAATTGAAAACGGTGACTCGGAGGAAATTACTATATGCCTTTGTCTTGCGACAAAGAACGGTTTATTGAATCGTTTTACAATACAACAAAATGTCCTGTTATGGTTATCGACAAAAATGAAGATATAGTTTATAATTGTTTTTCATGTTTAAACAATTGTCCTGCTAAAGAAGATTGCATAAAAACCCATTTATATGCTTCATATCAAGCGGAACGTTTTGACGGTAAATATATATATTTTTGCAGCGCTGGTTTTATTTTTATAACTACTACCGTTAACACTGGCGATGAATGTTATACTTTACTGGCAGGTCCCATTTTAACAGGAGCAAAAGAATTTTCTTATGCAAATACCGGTGACACTAAAAAAATCATTGATCTGGATTTTTATTCGGATACAGTTGTTCAGTTTAAACCGGAAATAATAACCGATTTATCCAATATGTTAGTTGTTTTATCCGGTTATTTGGGCGGCAGCGAATATAACAAGCATAAAAAGCAAAATGAAATACAACTCCAGCAAAAACAAATAAACGATTATATACAATCTATAAAAGCCCGTATAATATTAGGTGTTGACAGTTTCGTTCCGTATCCTTATGACAAAGAAAAACAACTTATATATGCAATTCAAACAGGAAATTCGACCGAAGCGCGTAAATATTTAAACGAGATATTAGGTCATATATTTTTTGCTTCGGCAGATAATTTAAACGCAATTAAAATACGCGCTATGGAGTTATGCGTCCTCATATCAAGAGCTGCTCTGGACGGAGGAGCTGATATGAATAATATATACCAATACAACCTGCAATTTATGTCGGATTTTTATGAATTGCAAAATATTGACGAAGTTTGTTTTGCATTGAATGAAATTTTAAAACATTTCACAAAAGAAACTTTCAGTTTTGCGGAAGTGAAACATGTAGATTTGCTATCAAAAGCAGTATCGTTCATTAGAACAAATTATATGCATAAAATTTCGCTGGATGATGTTTCTGAATATATTTATTTATCTCCTTCGTATTTGAGTAAAATATTCAAAGAAGAACTCGGCACTAATTTTAACAATTATTTAAATTCTGTAAGAATTGAAAAAAGTAAAATTTTATTATTATCAGAACAGCTTTCCATTTTTGAAATATCAGAACTTGTCGGTTTTTTTGACCAAAGTTATTTTAATAAAGTTTTTAAACGCACAACAGGCATGACGCCTAAAAAATACAGAGAACAAAAAAGAAATTTATAATTTATTAATAGGAGAGAAACAATGTCAATATTAAACGAAATTTCCGAAAAACTTCAAGCCGGTAAATCAAAAGATGTTAAAACACTGGTTGAACAGGCTATTGCGGACGGCGTAGCACCGAAAGATATTCTTGAAAGCGGACTTCTTGACGGAATGAGCGTTATCGGTGAAAAATTTAAAACCAATGAAGTTTATGTTCCCGAAGTACTTATCGCTGCAAGAGCTATGAAAGCGGGAGTTGAAATATTAAAACCGTATCTTGTTTCCGCAGACATAAAACCGGCTGGTAAAATATGTATAGGAACAGTTAAAGGCGATTTACATGACATAGGCAAAAACTTGGTTAAAATGATGATGGAAGGCAAAGGAATCGAGGTTGTCGACCTCGGGGTTGACGTTACTCCCGAACAATTCGTAGGCGCTTGCAAAGAACAGGGTTGTACCGTTATATGCTGTTCCGCTCTTTTAACAACTACAATGGGTGTTATGAAAGATGTTGTCGATCTCTGTGTTGCTGAAGGAATCCGTGATAAAGTAAAGATTATGATAGGCGGAGCTCCGATTACTGACGCATATTGCAAATCAATAGGTGCTGACGGTTATACTTCTGATGCCGCTTCCGCCGCTGATTTAGCTCTTACGTTTTTTAAATAATAATTTCAATATAAAAAATTCATGCGGAATTTTATTTTCGCATGAATTTTTATTTTTTTTTGAATTTTATTAAAATTGTTTCAATCAGGTTCAAATAAAAAGAATTTTATAAAAATTTTTAAATATGATTTATATAAAATCTTTAATGTTTATACATCATACAAATCAAAAGCAGCAGAAAGCGCTTCTTCCACCGATGTATAAGGCATTGTAAAAACTCCGTTAAAAACAACTTTGTAATATCCTTTTTTATATTTATCCGGTATTATCGTAAATAAATTATCTTTATATTTTATATATTCGTTACCGTTTTTGCTTTTTTTTCTTTGATGTGATATGAAAGATTTACGCCTGTTTTCCCTGTTTTTATAATCGGCTTCACGTTTTTTTGCCGCTTCTTCGTTGCCTTCCATTTTCCCGGCGCATATACATCCTGCTCCTATTAAACCCATATAATTATCGTGATGCATTTGATGGATATATCTTATCGTTTGTTTACCGCACATTTTACAAGTAGCCAAAGGTTCTCCCAAATCTATAATACCTACGCATGACCAGCCGGAATGCGGAATGTCATTATGTTTCCATAAATTATCTTCATCAAACGAATTGTTTATTATATCTTCTTCATTTTTATATTTTTTTGGTTTTTTTTCTATAACATTTTGAATTGGTTTTTCATTTTCGTTTTGTGTTTCAATATATTTATTATTGTTTTCAAAATCAAGTTTTATCTGTTCATCTATTTTAGGTAAAACTTCATTTTTTATTATTTCTTCTTTTGAAATTTCATTTGTTATTTTATTTATTTCACTTAAAAATAATTCTTCTTTTTTTCTCTCATTATCTTCGTTTTTTGTTTTTTGTTCATTTGAAATTTCCTGTTCTGATATAATATTTTGTTCGGTGGAATTTTTATTTTTCAATGTAATATCATTATGCAAAAAATCATTTTTTTGTGATGTTAAATTTTCCTGAGATGCTTCATTACCTTGCGTTTTCATATCATTTTTTAATAATAAATCCCGCTGAGAATTTAATTCGGATTTTTTCGCAGCTAAAACAGATATTACATCAGACCATGCTTTGAAATCATAATCGGTCGATATTGGTTTTATCTCATTGTTTTTGTCAAATTTTATGTTATATAGATTTCTTGATTTTTCGATACCGACAATAGTTCCGGAACCAAAAATCGAATGTTCGACACGATCTCCGACAGATAAAAGCTTCGGTGAATTTGAAATATATGAAGGTTTATTTTTAATGTCATTTAAAAGTTCTTTTGATATTTCGCCAATTCTGCGATAATTGTTTTCTCCGATTTCAAATAAAAATCTTGAAGGAACTTTTTTATAACTTCCTTCCCCGTTTCCGGTAATATTGCTTCCTTCAGAATCTGTCAAATAGAGTTTTTTCATCGCTCGGGTAACCGCTACAAAACAAAGACGTCTTTCTTCTTCAAGTCCCGCTTGTCCGCGTTCTTCAATTGTACGCGATGAAGGAAATATTCCGTCTGTCATACCCAAAACAAAACAAACCGGAAATTCAAGTCCTTTTGCCGCGTGAATTGTCATAAGTTTTACTTTATCGGAAAATTCTTCCGAATCAATATCTTTCATCAATGCTATTTGACGCAAAAAATCTCCTAAAGTAAACTTTTCCCCCCAATTGCGTTCATGTTCCAATGTGATTTTTTTCAATTCATTAATATTTTCAAACCGATCCATGTTTCCTGATTCGCGTATATATTGTTCATATCCGGTTTCATTTAAAACACGGTTCAATAATTCGGAAACACTCATTTTTTCCAAATCCAACCGAATAGCTTCTATTACATCGATTAATGAAGATATTCCGGAATGTGAAAATTCATTTATATTCATATGAATTTTTAATGTTTCATACAAAGGAAGATTTGCGTCAGATGCGATATTACGCAATAAATTCATCCTCACTTTGCCGAACTGCCTGCGCGGAGTATTCGCTATCCTTGCGAAAGCAATATCGTCATCGGACATAACTAATCTCAAATAAGCAATAGCATCGACAATTTCCATACGTTTAAAGAAACTTGTACTTCCGACAATTTCATATGGTATATCAGAATTCATCAGATTTTGTTCGATTGATCTCGATAAAAATCCGGAACGATATAATATAGCTATGCTGTTATATGTATAACCGTTTTGTTTTAAATAATTAATTTCACTGGTTATCCATTGACATTCTTCTAATTCGTTTTTTGCGTGAAGATGTATAACCTCGTTTCCTGTATTTCCTATGTTAAATAAATTCTTTTTTATTCTGTTTTTATTATAATCGATAAGAGTGTTTGCGACATTTAAAATTCTCGCGGTTGAACGGTAATTTTGATCCATTATTATTGTTTGGGTGTTTGGATGAGTTCTGTCAAAATCAACCAATATTTCAACTTTTGCACCGCGCCATTCATATATATTTTGATCCGGATCTCCTACTACAAATAAATTTCTTTTTTGTTCGGAGAGCATATTAATTAATTTTAATTCTCTTGAAGATGAATCTTGAAATTCGTCAACTTGAATATATTCCAGTCTTTGCTGCCACATGTTTTTAACATCCGGAAATCTTTCAAACATTACAAAAACAAAGTTTATCAAGTCGTTAAAATCAAGACCGAATATCTTTTTTTGTTTTTGCATATAACGCATAACAATACGGTCGTCAAGAGTTAAATTTTCCAATGAAGCGTTTATATCACGGCTTATCATGTAATCTACATATGATGTAGTGGCTTTTTTCTTATCAATGGTATCAATTATTTTTTCAAAGGAAGCATGATCGAGTTTTAATTCGAATTCGTTATATATTTCCTCAAGAATAGTTTTTTGATCATTTGTATCGAGAATTTGAAAATTATCCGGGAAAAATAAACGTCCGATATTTTCTCTGAGTACACGAACGCAAAAACCGTGGTATGTAGTTATAAGAGAAGTATCATAACCTTCCCCTACCAACGCACGTACCCTTTTTTTCATTTCTCCGGCAGCTTTATTTGTAAATGTTACGCATAATATGCTCCCCGGATTAATACCTGCGGCACGAACTAGATAAGCATAACGGTTTGTCAAAGCCTTGGTTTTTCCCGAACCAGCTCCTGCGATAATACGTACATATCCCTCTGTTGTCGTTACAGCTTCAATTTGCCGTTCATTTAACTTTTCAAATAATTCCTGATACATTTGATAATCCTCATAATAATTCATAAATCTTCAATAAAACATTTATCTTTTTATATATTTTATCCTTCTGCAATATGTTTGTCAATAATAAGTTAATTTTATAGAGTTTTAATTTTTAATATCATGTTGACAAAATATTTTTAAAATGTTATAATAAAATTAAGTATGTTATAAATTATTTACAATTATAATTATATGAAAGGAGAAATTGTTGGGCAATATCACAAGGGTGGGGATATTAGGGACAGAAAATTCACATGCGATGGCTTTCACAAAATGTATAAATCTTACGGACAAAAACGGAGTATTAAATTTTCCGGATTTTCGTGTGGTTGCTTTATATGCTCTTGAAAAAGCTCCGAGCGAAGCAATAACAAAAGAATGCGGAAAAGAAATAAAAATATACGAAAATATCAATGATATGATTCCGGAGGTTGACTGTGTCATGGTAACGGCAAGACACGGAAAATACCATTTGCCTTTTTCAATACCATTTATACAAGCAGGAAAACCGGTTTTTATCGATAAACCTTTCACTATAACGGAAGAAGATGCGGAAACCATATTATTTGAAGCAAAAAAAAATAATGTTCCTATATGCGGTGGATCTGGATGCAAGTATTCAAAAGATTTATTAAAATTAAAAGAAGATTTAGATAGCAATATTTACGGCGCAATAAAATCAGCGGTAATAAATTTTCCCGCTGATATAACAAGTGAATACGGAGGAATATATTTTTACGCTTCGCATTTAATCGAAATGTCAGCGGCTATTTTCGGATATGATATAAAAACTGTTAATTCTTTTAATAAAAACGGAAATATAACAGTTATAGCAGAATATGAAAATTATAATATTGTTTTAAATTTTGCAAAAAATAATAAATATTATGCAATAGTATATTGCGAAAAAGATATTTTTATCAAAGAATTATCGATTGATGATATTTATTTTTACGAAACCAAACATTTTTGCGATATGGTTCGTAATAATCGTTCGATAATGACAGAAGAACAATTAATTATACCTGTATACATAATGAATGCCATAGAAAAATCACTGGAAACAAAAAAAGCAGAACCGATAAAACAAATAAAACAATTATAAATTTACCAAGGAGTAATCATTCAATGAAAAACCCAAAATTTTTATCTGTCATTTCAATATTACTGTTGTTTTCTATATTGTTTATATCCTGCGCGGGTAAAGTTGATGATAACGGAACATCGACTACAATAAAAGGAACCGAAACAGAAACCGAACCGGAAGTAACCAAAGCTTTATCTACAGTTGAAGTAAATAATTATGATGGTTATATTTATAAAATAATCGTAACAAACCAAGATAAAAGACATGTTGATTTTGTGGCTGAAGAACAAAACGGAGCAACCTTAAACGATTTAGTATATACCCGTAATTCTAAAGTTCAGGAATTATTTAATATAACCATTTCTGCTGAAGATAAAGATTACGGTTCAATTTCATCAGCTGCACAAAAAGACGCAACTTCAAATGACAGTTCCTATTCGCTGTATGTTTCGAACGCAACCGCATATTCCGTTGCCTCTTCGGGTTATTTATATCCCGTAAATAACATGCCCGGTATCGATTTGGAAAAACCGTGGTGGGATCAAAACTCTATTTCCGGTATGTCTGTTGCCGGAGCAACATATCTGGTGACAGGTGATATACATCCTACAGGACTTCTTACATCGGAATGTGTTTTATTTAATAAAAATTTATTTGACAACAATACCATACAATATCCTTATGATATAGCTTTCGAGGGAAAATGGACTTTCGATGCTATGACTGCCATAGCAAAAGGTTTAACCAGTGATTTAAACGGCGATTCCAAAATTAATAAAAACGATGACATGTTTTCTATAACCTGCTGGTTTGACTACGCACACGCATTATTCTACGGTTCCGGTTCACATATGGTAGCAAAAGACAGCGATGATATTCCTTACCTTGATTGGGATATAGAACGTTATAATTCGGTTTATCAAAAAATATATGATTTGATACACGGAACTGAAGGAAACTACGAAAAAAGCGATCATGAAGGTTCATTCAAAGTATTCCACGAAGGACGCGCTTATTTTTGCGGTATAACTTTCCAGAAAATTGAACTTTTCCTGCGTGATATGAACGATGATTACGGTGTACTTCCGCTTCCTAAATATGAAGAAGCTCAATCCAGATATGTAACAGACGTTTCGGGCGCCGGTTCCATGTGTATATGGCCGGTAAGTATTGCCGATGTTGAAATCGTAGGAAATATAACAGAAGCTATGGCAGCGGCTTCCTATGATATAATAACTCCTGCTTTGTTTGATGTTATAGCTTCTGTTAAAAATGTACGTGACGAAGAATCCGCTCAAATGGTACAGCTTATCATACGTAACCGTGTTTTCGACATGGCTCACATGTACGGAATAGACGGTGACAATTTCGTTTGGGATTTACTTGCTTCAAAGAAAAACGAAGTAGCTTCTTATTTTGAAAAGAAAAGAACTACAGCTGAAAGTCAATTAAGTAAAATAGTCAACGCATTTGTTGAAAATAATAAATAATAATTAAAAAAACGTTCGCTTTTGTAAAAGCTCCGCAAAACTTACCAACCGAACTTTTTTAAACTTTGAGACAGATTTAAAAAATCTGTCTTTTTTATATATATATCTTAATATAGGTTATAATAAATTTATAAAATATCATTTTTACTATTGCAAAAAAAAAAATAATATGATATACTGTTGAAGTTATGTGTCGGCACGGCAAAATCCGTGTAATTTTATAGTGAGGTAGCAGAAATGAAGGAAGGAATCCATCCCGTATATAAGGACGTAATAATAAAATGCGCCTGCGGTGAAGAAATTAAAACTCGTTCAACAAAAGATAATCTTCGTGTTGAAATTTGTTCTAAATGCCATCCGTTTTTTACCGGCAAACAAAAGTTTGTTGACAGCGGCGGACGTGTTGATAAATTCAAAAAACGTCTTGAAGCATCGAGCAAATAATTAATTTCGTTTTTTTCATCGCGGCGGACCATATACATTTTTTTGTGTGTGGTTCGTCGTTTCTTTTTTATAAAATAAAACTTTAGGATGTGATTGATATAGAAAATAACAATGTTTTTTCAGAAAATATAAATACAAATGATGATAATAACGTTAAAGTTAAAACAAAAGCAATTCTTGTAGGCATTGTAAGAGAAAGTATCCAAAATACCGATATAATGCTTGATGAACTTGAAAGATTGCTTGAAACTGCCGGAGGTGAAGTTTTTTCAAGAATAACACAAGCAAGAGAATCTCCTGATGCCCGAACTTATATCGGTTCCGGTAAAATCATCGAAATCGGAAATATTTGCAAAATAAATAATGTAAATTTGATAGTTTTCGATGATGAATTAACGCCTTCGCAAATAAAAAATATTGAAAATGATATCGGTTCGGAAGTAAGGGTTATCGACCGATCCATGCTCATTCTCGATATATTCGCATTACACGCTGTTTCCGGTGAAGGAAAACTTCAAGTGGAACTTGCTCAGCTCCAATATACAGCACCGCGTCTTACCGGAAAGGGTCTTGCTATGTCACGTCAGCAAGGCGGAAATATAGCTATGCGCGGTCCAGGCGAAACTAAACTTGAAACAGACCGCCGCCATATAAGACGCAGAATGAACGCTTTGAGGCAACAATTAGACGAGCTTGAAAAATCCAGATCAGTAATGCATACTCGACGTGAAAAATCCGGTATAAAACAAGCCGCAATAGCAGGATATACAAACGCCGGAAAATCAACTTTATTGAATTATTTAACAAATGCTGATATACTAGCGGAGGATAAGCTTTTTGCGACTCTTGATCCTACTACACGAAAATATAAATTACCTTGCGGAGAAGAAATCTTACTTACCGATACGGTAGGATTTATCCGCAATCTTCCCCACCATTTAATAGAAGCTTTTAAATCAACTCTTGATGAAGTTAAATATGCGGATGTGATTCTTGTTATAATCGATGCTTCTGATCCCGATTATTTGGATCAAACCGCTGTATCGCAGTCGTTGCTTTCCGAGCTAGGAATAAATGACAAACCGATTTTATATGTATTTAACAAATGCGATAAACCCGCTTTTGAAATTCCGGTGCTTTCAAATATAAATTCCGATGATCAGCTTTATATTTCCGCTTTAACCGGTCAGGGAATTGATAAATTGGTTGATCGTTTGCAAAGCATTTTTACGGAAGGTAAAAAAACAATTAATTTAAGGATACCAAATTCGGAGCAAAAAATAATTAATACAATATACAAAAATTCTACGGTTTTATGTATTGATTATGGTAGCGAACATGTTGACATAACAGCAATCGCAGATATAAAAGCAAGAGGATTGCTTGCTGATTATATAATTTAACAGATTATTAAATTTACAAAAAATAAATTCAAAACAAAAATTAAAATAAAAATATCCGAAGAATAAAAATATTAATAAACAGGTTTTATTTGTTTATATTGAATTAAATAATTATAAAGTTGGTTTATAATATATAGATTTATACGGTAATTTAATGTTTTTTAATAAAAATCGACTTATTGTATTAAAAATATTATTATATACAAATTTATTATCAGCTTTATATGACAAAAAAATATATCTCCTTATCGTAAAATTATTATGGTAAGGAGGTTTTTTATGGAAAATTTGAATGTAGTAATAGATATATCGGAAAAAGACAAGCTTCTTTTAATTAAATTAATCGGATCTGTTGATCATCATACCGCTCGGGAAGCAAGAGAAAAAATAGATTCTTCAATTAAGCGCGGAAGGATTAAAACAGTTATATTAGATCTCGGTGAAGTAGAATTTATGGACAGTTCAGGACTCGGTTTAATTTTAGGAAGATACGCCCGCGTTTGCGATTTAGGCGGAAAATTTATATTAAAAGGAATTTCTGACGAAATCATGAAAATAATTCGTTTGGCAGGAATAGAAAAATTTATTCCAATTGAAAAAAATGGTGGTAATAACAATGAAAAAAAATCTGAAAAACAACTTCAAGCTTGAAATATTATCAAAATCTGAAAATGAAAGTTTCGCACGTCAGACAGCTACATTTTTTATAGCTCAACTCGATCCGGATTTAAGCGACCTTGCCGATTTACGCACCGCAGTTTCGGAAGCAGTTACAAACTGTATAATTCACGCATATAAAAACACTGCGGGAATTATATACATAGAAATCGGATACAATGACGAACGCGAAGTTTTTTTGAAAATAAAAGATAAAGGCTGCGGAATTAATGATATCGAAAAAGC
Organism: Eubacteriales bacterium; assembly: GCA_031549925.1. Classification (GTDB taxonomy): domain Bacteria; phylum Bacillota; class Clostridia; order Oscillospirales; family CAG-272; genus JAVBPA01. Next base: position 63,717 of record JAVBPA010000006.1, on the reverse strand, counting down.
CATGACTCCGCTTTATACAGGAGATAATTCTGGTGAAAGAGGCGGAATGGGTTTTACAATTATGAAAAGCTTCACCGATAAATTAAAAGTTGTTTCAAAACCGGGAGCTGGAACAACAATAACAATGTACAAAAAACTAAAATGACAAATAATCTCATATATGAAGAGAACGCTTCTCTTCTTAAAGCTTTTCGCGAAGGTGATAAATCGGCTCTTGATTTGCTTATCGAAAAAAATATGGGGCTTGTAAAAAATATAGCCGCACGCTTCCGTGACAGAGGAACAGAATATGAAGATTTAGTACAAATAGGTATTATCGGTATGATAAAAGCGGTTCGCAGCTATGATGAAAGCTTCGGGACTGTATTTTCAACTTATGCTGTTCCTTTGATTATAGGTGAAATCAGACGCTTTTTACGTGATGACGGACAAATAAAATTGGGTCGCACTTTAAAACGGCAAAGTATCGACATAATAAAACGCAGAGAAATATTTATTCGCGAAAACGGTCATGAACCCCGCCTTTCAGAACTTGCTGAATTATGCGGAATTACAACGGAAGAAGCGGCGGTCGCTCTTGAAGCTTCTTCTCCGGTCAGATCTCTTTCAGAACCGGCAGGCGACGACGAAACAATAACTCTTGGTTCACAAATTGCGGAAAAATCAAGCAAAGTGGAAGAAATAACAGAAAGAATCGCTTTGGCAGAAGCGGTAAAAGCTTTGACTCCGCTTCATAGAAAAATTGTTTCGCTCCGATGGTTCCGGGGATTGTCACAACAACAAACAGGCGATATGCTCGGATTAACTCAAGTAAAAATATCAAGAGAGGAAAAAAAGATAAAAGAAATATTACGGAATCAATTGAACATCGAATCATAAATAAACAGGAAAGGAGTTTTAATGCCTTTCCTGTTTAATATATTTTTATTTAATTCCCTGCGCTATTTTCGCCGCTGTTATTGTATTTTTTAAAAGCATTAATATTGTCATCGGACCTACTCCGCCCGGAACAGGAGTTATATATTCCGCAATAGGCTCTACATTTACAAAATCAACATCGCCGTATACTTTTTTGCTTCCGGGTTTGCGGTTCATACCTACATCGATAACAACAGCGCCCGGTTTTACCATATCAGCTTTTATGTATCTTTCGCGTCCGATTGCTACTACCAATATATCGGCGCGTGAACATACCTCAGCCAAATTTTTAGTTTTTGAATGGCACACCGTAACGGTTCCGTTTGAATGAAGAAGCAGCATTGCCATGGGTTTACCGACAATATTTGATCTTCCGACTACAACACATTCTTTTCCTTCAACCGATATTCCGTATTCCTCAAGCAATACCATGATACCTGCGGGAGTACACGGTACAAAATTATATTCTCCCGACATAATGCGTCCTATATTACTGTAATTAAAAGCGTCAACATCTTTCGAAACATCAATAGCCGCTAATATCTTTTTTTCATCGAGACTTGCCGGAAGAGGTGACTGAACTAATATTCCATGAATATCTGATCTTTTATTTAATTTATCAATTATTAAAAATAGTTCTTCTTCCGTAACATAATCGGAAAGTTCAATAATTTCGCTGTACATCCCTACTTCGTTACAAGCAATTTTTTTATTTCTCACATATATTTGTGAAGCCGGATCATTTCCCGCAATTATTACAGCAAGTCCGGGTTTTTGTTCCATAGCCGCAATTTCGGCTGTAAGTTTTTCTTTATATTTAGCCGCAGTTAATTTTCCGTCAAGAATTTTTGCCATTTTATTCTCCGTTTTTAGTTTTTATTACTGTTTACGTTACTATCGCTGCTATTTAAGTTTTCTTCGTTATTTTTAATATTATCATCAAAATCATCAATAACCGGAAGTTCTCTTACAGCTTCTTCCATTTGTTCGCCGGCATTTGTATTATCTATCATCATCGCGTTATCGATTAATTCATCTTCTATTTCGCTTTGTTTTTTAGAATGTTTTGCTGAAAATATCACCATTATAACAAGTGAAACCGCAACCGCTATCACAGATACAAGTTGTGATACTCTTATATCTAAAACCATCAGACTGTCTGTACGCAGACCTTCTATTAATGCTCTTCCGGTACCGTACCATATAAAATACATAAGTGCGATTTGACCATCGAAACGTTTTTTCTTATAAAAGATGTTAATTAATATAAACCCTATTAAATTCCAAAGAGATTCGTACAAAAACGTAGGATGTACAAATATCGGATTTTTGAAGGTAGTGCTCCCTATTTTGTAAATTGCCATACGCCAGGGGAGTATTGTTTCGCTGCCGTATGCTTCAGCATTTACAAAATTCCCCCAACGCCCGATAATTTGTCCCAGCATAATAGCCGGCATAACCATATCGAAATTTTTTGCGATTTTTATCTTTTTTATTTTGGAAATTATAATAACAGCGATAACAGCCGCAATAATACCTCCGTAAATAGCAAGTCCTCCGTTCCAAACAGCTATTACATCGTAGAATGTTTTATAATGATCCAAATTAAATAAAACATAATATAAACGTGCTCCCACTACAGCCGAAACAATTCCGTATAAAGCTAAATCCAAAACATCGTCAACAGATATATTTTCAAATTTAGCTCTGTATAACGCGTAGAAAAATCCGGCTATCATACCCAAGGTTATTATTATCCCATACCAAGCGATGTGAAAATTTCCGAAAGAAAAAACCGTTGGTTCAATAGTTAAAGATTCTATTCCTAAACCGGGAAAACCTATTATATTTGATGTCTGATTCATGTGTTGACCGCTTCCAGAGGATATATTGTAGCCATTGCCATATAGTCTTCGCAATAAATTTTATTAAATATTAAACATATATCATCAAAAGATATAGTGTTCAATATATCGACATAATCAAGCATATCCAAATCTTCGAAAATAAAATTCAAAAAATTATTCGCAATATTATCAGTACTGTCAAAACCTTTGATAAAACTTGTATACGAAATTCTGAAACATCTTTCAAAATCCGATTTATCAAGTCCGGTTTTCTTTTTTTCTTTTATATATTCGCAGAAACGTCTGTAAACTTCGTCCGGATCTTTTGAATCTCCCGATATAGATATAAGCGAAAAACTTTTGCATGTTTCAGACCAATAACCGAAAGAATTCGATATTAAACCTTCTGTATAAAGCGAATTGAAAAAATCACTAGCCCGTCCGAAAAGCATATCGTTTATAATACCGATTGAAGCTTGAAGTTTTGCGCGTTCTTTTGCATCTTTGGGTATATCGTTATTTTTAACTCCGATATTAAAAAGCGGTTTTGCTACTTGCATTTTTCTGGTAGTATATTTACGGAAAACTTGCGGTTTTTCTTCGGGATATACAGATTCTACGGAAAAATCCGGCTGTTCTTTTAAATATTTATCGGCTATTTCAAGTGTTTCATTTACAGAAACATCACCGCAAACTATAAGCGCCATATTATGCAGATTATAAAAAGCGTTGTAACATTTATATAAAACATCTGCTGTTATATGGGAAATCGATTCTACCGTGCCTGCTATTTCAATCCTCACAGTATGCTTTTCATATAATGCTTTAAGCAAATCGAAAATCAAACGGTTTCCGGGATTATCTTCACCCATTTTTATTTCCTGAGCTATTATTCCCTGCTCTTTTTGAACGGTTTCGGGTGTAAAATAAGGAGCAGTTACAAAATCAAGCAATATTTCAAGCGATTTATAAAAATTTGCCGTGCAGGAAAATAAATAAGCGGTCATATTAAATGATGTGTAAGCGTTTGCGTTTGCTCCGGTTTTCGCATACCGAAGAAATGTATCTTCTCCGTTTTCATTTTCAAACATTTTATGTTCCAAAAAATGTGCGATACCGTCAGGAACTTTAATATATTCGTTTTCACCCGCAATTTTAAATTTATTGTCTACCGAACCGTATTTTGTCCCGAACAAAGCATAGGAAGTTGAAAGATTTTTCGGAAATATATATATATCAAGCCCGCTTTTGTGTTTAATGCTGTAATATTTTTCACCGATAAAATCATTTGTTTTAACATTTACCTGATTATTCATCGTTTTCATCACCCTCCTCTTCGGCTTGATTTGAGACAAGAGTACCTTTCATAAAATAAATCATATCAAGAGATATATTTTTTGCGGCATTTATAATATCTTCGCGTGTTACCGATTCTAATAATTCGGAGGCTTCTTCCGGAGTATTGTTTAATCCGGCAAGCATACGTCCGATATACCAGCTATCCATAGCTCCCGCACTGTCCCCGATGCTCCGGTAATCGTTAATGATTGAAATTTTAGCGGAATTTATTTCCTCATCAGTAAATTCGCCGTTCCGCATTGCTTCCAATTGCACTAATATTTCATCCTGCGCTTTTTGTTTATTTTCAACTTCTATACCGGAAGCAATAATCATAATTCCCTTTTGCGGTTCGGGCAACAAAGAACAATAATAACACAAACTCAATTTTTCTCTTACATTCATAAATAATTTTGATGAGGGAGAAGAACCGAAAATTTCCGCAAACACTATAAATTTATGGTAATCACCGTCCGCTAGAACAGTATTTGTACGGAAGCCCATTGATAATTTCCCTTGTGAAACCGGTTGTTCCTCGGTTATCTCGCGTATTTTATCCGCTTTTCTGATAACATTTGTATACGGAATAAATCCCTCTACATGGTTTATCGGGCTGAACAATTTACGCAGCGAATCAACGAGCGAATTAATATCGCACATTCCGACAAAAAATATTTCAATGCGGGCACGGTTTATAACATCAAGATAAAATTCATAAAGAGACTGAGGAGTTATCGCACAAACATCCTCCACCGTTCCGGTATCTTGGACCGCGTATGTTTCTCCGCGGCACATTTCTTCCTGACAACGTTTTATCGCATATGAATTTTTATTGTTTATTTTAGCGCGTATACCATCGGCTAAATTATTTTTTTCACTTTCAACGTAATCAGATTTAAAAACTCCGTTTTCCAAAACAGGTTTAAACATAACCTCTTCAAACAAATCCAAAGCTCCGCCCAGTATATCTGTTCCGTCTTTAACATACCGGTTAGCCAGCATATTCGAGGCAAAACCGAATATCTGTGTTTCGCCTCTTTTATAATTATAATAGCCTATATATGTCGCATATAACATATCTGAACGTTTTGAAAGCGAAGTTATATCAGGATAAGATTGTGTTCCGCGTTTTAATACCATTGGAAGAAGAGCTTTCATGGATGCATCTTTTTCCGAAAGTGGAGTTAAATAATTTACCGATAAAAAATTCGTTTTAAATTTATCGGTTTCTATAAAATTAAGCCTTACCCCGGGTTTTATATCATATTGCAATACCGCCATTTTATAAATCACATCCTTTATAAATTAATCATTTTTAGGATATTCATCAAATATATAATGATTGATTCTATTCTACACCAGAGATTTATTTTTTTCAACAGTTATTTCGCATTTATGGTAACTTTTATCAAACGGAAACCAATTATTCACAATTTGTCCGTCCATTATATAAATTGAATTTTCACCTACATTTATTGATAATTCGTACACAGTATCATATTTGTTGATTGATATCGTATAATTCTTAATTTCAGAAGGCAAATGAGGAGATATTGTAAATCCTGAACCTATTTCAATATAACCTAAAACTTCTTCCAGCATAATTTTATAATACCAAGCTGCTGCTCCCGTATAAAGAGTCCAGCCGGCACGTCCTATAAAATTTTGATTTGAATAAACATCTCCCGCCAAAGCGTAAGGTTCAGCCCGATAAATATCGTAAGCTTTATCATTTTTATCCTTGTTATTTGTTTTATTTCCGAAATATTTTTGAGCAGGATTTATTGCGTCCAATATTTCAAAAGCTCTGTCATATCTTCCTGCTTTGATAAGCCCCCAAGCCGCCCAAACTGCCGCGTGAGTATATTGTCCTCCGTTTTCTCTGACTCCGGGAACATATCCGCGTATATATCCGGGATTGTTTATATGGCGGAAATTAAAAGGGTTTTCAAAAAGTTTATATATTCCGTTTTCACGGTCGAATAGTTTTTCATACGCAGTATCTACAGCTTTTTCCGAATTTAAAGTAATACCGTTTACCAATGCTGAAAAAGCCTGCGGTAAAGCATCAATAGTACATTCTACCGATTCATTTGAACCAAGCGGAAAACCATTATCGTAATAACCTCTTATATATCGGTCTCCTTCCCACGCGTGTCTTTCGGTATTTATATTAATGTTTTTTTCAATTTCGTATAATTTTGAAGCGGTAGATATATCTTCCATATATTCGCAAACAGGAATAAAAGATTTTAATACCAAACGCAGAAAAAAAGCCAGCCAAACACTTTCACCTTTTCCGTTTGCTCCTACGTTATTAAATCCGTCGTTCCAGTCTCCGCTTCCTATTTTCGGTAAACCATGCGATCCGAAATCACAAGCATATAAAATTGCTCTTACACAGTGGTTGTATATATTTTCCGATACATTTGATTTTTTTGGAGATTCATATCTTTCCTTTTCCGGATTATTATGATTATTGTTCAATGATGATTGAAGAGGAAGTGAATTAATATAATTTACATTTATTTTCAAAATGCTGTAATCGTTCGTTTGTTTTACATATTCAGATGTTACATAAGGAAGCCATAACATATCGTCAGAGCATTTTGTTCTGATTCCGCGCAGCTGATTTCCTTCATGCCACCAATGCATTACATCTCCGTTTTCGTATTGGCGGGAAGCGCAGCGTATTATATGGCAAAATACTTTTTTGGGGTTGTGATAAATGATTCCAAGACAATCCTGTAATTGATCACGGAAGCCGTATGCTCCGCCGACTTGATAAAATCCTGTTCTTGCAAGCATCCTGCTATAATATGTCTGATACGGTAAATAGAAATTCATCATTTCGTCAATTGATTTTATATTAGTATTTATTTTAATTCCGCAAAAACTTTCGTTTACATTTTGTTTGTATAACTCAAATTCATTTTCAATATCTGATTCTGATTTATATTTTTCCAAAATAAATTCACGAGCTTTTATATTGTTAGCCCAACCCAGCAAAAAACATCCGCTGCAAGGTTTGTATAAAAATAGATTTTGTGCATATTCGCTTGTTTCTTTTTTTATTTCATATTTTATTTCGCAAGGTACAGAAGTTGAAACAACAATTAATTTAACCGGAAGCTTTCTGTCGACACCGATTTTTACGGTGAACTTTACATTGGACTGCGAACCTATAAAACCTTCGTAAACAGCACAGCCGCGATTATATCTAACAGATGATGAAACAGCGCATAAATCATATTTAGATCCTGCAAGTTCAGCTATTATTACTTCAAAAAGTCCTCCAAGTAAAATATCACCGTTCCATTTAGTGAGTCTCCCTTGATTTGCATTTCTAAACCATGAAAATCCCGCGCTGCTTTGAGTTACAAGAGTCCCGAAACATGAATTACAATAAATATAAGACCAGGGAACGCGTTGTTTATCTTTATTTATTATAAATTCGTTTTCCGAAAAACCTGTTTTATATCCGCCGTAAGCGGTTATTTTTGTAATATGCTTATTATTTTGATTTAATTTTTTATAAGATTCAATACCTCCGTTGTATATTTCAGAAAAAACAGTGTCTTTATTTAAATCAATTAAAATACGCGAATTTTTATTTAAATTATCATATACTTGATTTTCATTTGGCAGTATAAATATACCGCCTTTTCTTTGCAGAATTGATTCGCTTCCCAAACTTTTTATTAAATCGATTAATATATTTTTTTTAGGTTCTCCGTAAACATTTGTTTCGTTATATAAAAATACAACATCAAATCTTACTCCTCCTATCATTAACATGCGGTGAGCGCTTATAAATCCGGAAGCTATACGAATGGAGTTATTACATAAACTTTCGTTGTTTATAAAACAATTGTCTGAAAAGGATAATACTATTATCGGTAAATCCGCGGATATCCCATATTTCCATAAATAATCGGCAGGTAATTTATCGTTTTGATTTTTCAATTCATATCTCAAACAAGCAAGCATATAAGTCGCATATCTTCTGTCAGAAGAATAATCCATATATCCTCCGGATATCGCTATACGGCTTTTTGTAACAGAGGAAATTGATTTTATAAATTCATTTTGTATTTTCCCATTTTCTTTTTTAATAAAACGAATATATTTTATTATTTGCGAAGCTTCCTTTTTAGAAAACGCACTGGCAATAATAAAATCGCAGGAGTATTTACCTTTTTTGGTGAACGATTTTTTTTGTACCGCGCAAACCGGTATAATACATCCCCCTTCCCTGTTTGACATCTGACTGCCGCACAAAGCCATTATATCTTCTGATGTATACATAAAAGGCAGCACATCGCGGTTTATTTCAAATTCAATACTTCCGCCTAAAAATGAAACAGCCAAATATCTATCGGGGTCTTTTTCTCCTCTGGGGCGTCTGCGGTAATATAATATATTTTCATCTGCTGAATATGAAGCTTCAACAGATAAATCCCAAAACATTGGATGAGCATTGTAATCCTTCGGAGCGGCTAAAACAGGTTCAAAATATAGCATCGGACAAATATTTCCCGCTGTTCCGTTGACATCAATATGAATACAGAGACAACTCATTATTCCATGCATTGTAATAATAGTTTCAGTTTTAATATCTCCGCTTGATTTGTTATATACAACGGAATTGTCGCTGTATATAAAATTTCCTTCATTTAATTTTATTGTTTTTTCTCCGTTATTTAAATATAATGAGAGACTTCTGCGGATATCTGAAACATCAGGATTTGTCAAAGCTGTTTTACCGTCGTATAAAGTAATTCTACCGTCATAGGAAGCTATCATATAAAATTTATTATTAGAAAGCATAGCTGTATCAAAACAAACGGAAGAAACATTATTTTTTATATTAACAGAATTATTATAATTAAATGAATTATTTTTTGTATTTTTATAATTAAAATTTGTATTTCTTTTGATGGTTTTATTATTTAATTTGTTTTTATACAAATTTGCACAATCCGGAATACGTTCCTCAAGCAAAGTCTGAGCCGCTGTGCAATTTGATTCCTCCATAAAACGTTTTTGCATTATATTTGAGTTTATAGCGTTATCAATAGCAACAATACTCATTCCTATATGATGTGCCATACATGTTCTTATTAAAGCATGTCCCTTCCCCACGCGTGTTTTAGTATAGTCAACCGATTCATAAAATCCGTATTTACCGTACATTCCTAATTTTTCCAGCTTACGCAAGTTTATTATAGATTTTTGAGGAGCTATACTTAAAGTTAAAAATGATGAATAAGGAGATATTACAATGTCTTTATCCATTCCGCTTTTTAAAGCGAGTTCCTGCGCTCCGAAAGCTTTATACTGATAATTCATTTCACCGTCAAAAGTATAATAACAGCTTTCAGAAATACCCCATATACCATCAATAGCTTTACTTACCTGCATATTCAAAGCATAATATAAAGCCTGATGAGACATTGAACCATATTTTATCGGAAGAAGAAGTGCGGGCATAAAATATTCAAACATTGTTCCTGTCCAGGAAAGAAGTCCGATATAGCCTCCGTGTGATATAAGAGGACGCCGCATTTTACGCCATGTTTCTCTGGGACATGGTATTTGTCCTGATGCTATTACATAATATAATGTACTGCGTGATTCGCTCATAAATATATCATAGCAGGCATCGCCTAAAGATTCTGAATTTTTATCGTATCCTATCGATAATAATTTTCTTTTTTTATTGTAAAGAGATAAAAAATCAGCGTTTTTTACTATTTTATCCGCTTGTACTATTAATTTAACAAAAGAAACATTTTCTCCTGCGTAATTTTTAAGGCCGTTTATTAATGTAACAAGCGAAGTAATAAAATTACCGCTGTCAACAGTTGATATAAAAGGTGTACCGATAACATCAAGAGTACGGGTATCATACCAATTATATAAATGTCCATTCCACATAGGAAGCGAAGAAACGGTATTTAATGTGGATGAAATTCTATTGTATAATTCTTTGCTTTCAATGATTCCGATATCTCTCGCGCTGAGACATGAAAGCAAATAAAGCCCGATGTTTGTAGGTGATGTTCTGTGTGCGATTTCATCGGAAGGAGAAAACTGATAATTATCTGGAGGAAGATGGTTTTCGTTTTCATTTACAAGGGACGAAAAATAACGCCACATATCAACAGCATGTGATTTTAAATATTCTTTATTTTTATTTGATATTTTTTTATTTCTAATATAATCTTTTCCCAAAAAATATGATGATATCGGACATAAAAACCATAAAATACCTAAAAATCTTATAAACCCAAGCTTTGAAAATAAAAATAATATACCCAATAAAAAAGAAGGAAGCATTCGTATGTGATAATACAGCAATCCTCCGCGTTTTATATTATCACTTTCCGATGCCGTAACCCATTGTAATAAATTCTTTTTTGAAATAACAACTCTGTAAAGTGATCTTATCATTGCGTCAAAAGTTCGGATTGCCAAGTAACCTAATGAAGCTAAAGAATACAAAGTATAGCATAGTGAATGCCAAATACCCGGAACTAGATTAGAAAAGAAACGTCTTCCGGAATATTTTGTCAATTTAAACAATGCTTCGATAAAAGGATATATGATATATAAAACAGAAGCAAAAACTACAGGTACGGAATTATAATCGGTATATAAATTTTTATACAAAACCGATATTATCAATAAAAAGAAAGAAAAAACCGGTACAGATGCCCGTCTTATGTTATCGTATAATTTATAAACCGATAATTTATTAAGAGGTTTTTTAGCGAAAAATATTGCCTGAATATCTCCTCTTATCCACCTGTGCAATCTGTCAAAGTATGAAACCGGAGTTTTTGGAAATGAATCCGTAAGTGCTAGGTCGGATAAAAATCCGGCGCGAAGATAACCTCCCTCAAGTATATCATGAGAAAGTATTTTTTCTTCCGGGAAAGTATCATTTAAAAGTTTGTAATATACATGCGCGTCTATAATACCTTTGCCGCAAAAAATACCTTCTCCGAAAACACTTTGATACAAATCAAATGCGGCAGAAGAATATATATCAAATCCCCCTCCCCCGCACATCATAACGGTAAAAGGAGAAGCAAAGGCTGCTGTTAATGATGTATCCATTCTAGGCTGCATTATAGCATAACCGGACACAACGCGTCCGTTTTTAATTACGGGTTTATTTGAATTATGACACATTGCTGCGGTCATTGAATAAGCATCCGCTATTCCGAAATCAGTATCAGCATCTAGAGTTATTACATATTTTACAGAAGTAAGATATTTTTTATCGCCGAGTAATACAGAAAATTCATTCGGTTTTCCGCATACCGCACGGATTAAATCAGTAACCGCTCCCCTTTTTCTGTCTCTTCCCAAGTAACGTTTTTCAGTTTCGCACCATACGCGTTTTCTGATAAATAAATAAAAAGCTCCGTTATATTTTTTATTAAGCGAATTTATCCTGTCTTCCGCATATGAAATTACCGCACTGTCTTTTTCATTCACTGCTTCCGATGAATCGACCATATCTCCGAGGATTCCGAAAACCAAATTTGAATTATCGATATTTTTATCCATTTTTTGAGAAAGATAAAACTGTTCTATTCGATCGAATACCTTTTTATCGGATTTTTCACCGAATAATAATGTCGTAGTTACTACAAGAGTTTTTATATCATCCGGAATATTATAAATCGACAAACTGGGAAGACGCGGATTAAATTTTTTTGATTGGATACCGTATATATTATCTGTTATATGTTTTATAAATTCTGTTATCGGTATAAAGCAAAGAAGAGACGGAATAAATTTTAAACCGCATAAAAAATATACCGCAATACATAACAGAAAAGAAATAAAATATATCGATATAAAATATAAATATCCGTAACTTTTCGGTATTTTTTATAAATACATTCATTACCGATTTGTTTTGCCGCATCATATTCGGTTATATGATGTTTTAATGCATATGCTTCGGTATTATTACGCATTTGTTGTTTTGTTGTTTCGTCGCTCCTGTCAAATTCAGCTTCCGGAATCAAAGCCAATAATTTATCCGTGTATGAAGCAGCAGCATAAAAATCAATTCCGCAAAAGTTTTCCATTTCATAAATAGATTTAATACAGCTGTCAATTATAATAACATCTTTATTTTTAGTAATTTCCGATATCAATGTTAAAATAACAACAGAACAAACAGAAGACAATTCATTATAAGTAAAATAAAATGTATTCTGTTCATCCGCAATTTCCTGATATAATAATTCCGGGGTTATATTATAACTATTGTTTTTTATAATTTTTAAAATAATTGAATTCAAACGCGGAGATGATTTTGATTTTATATATGTTTTATTTTGATAATATATAACTTCCGAAATGTATTCATAATTTTGCGGATTGTTTATCGATTTTTTTAATTCTTTCATTATCCGGTGCGTAACGCGCAGCGAATGACGCATATTATTTTCTCCTTTGATTTTTCCGTTGATATTATCCGATTAAAACAAAAATGCAACAAAATTAACCGGGATTGTATCCGTAAATTTTACATAGGTGAAAATATTATTTGTCGATTTTTTATTTTTCATACAATTAATTAAAATTATGGTTTTATCAGTGCAAAATAATTTTGTTTTAAATATATTATTTCAGATATAATATAAAAACGATAAAATTTTTATAATATCACGAAAAATAATTTTTAAATTTTATATAATAAAATAATTATTTAATGTTATAAAATGTTGACTTTTTACATTTTGTATGTTATAATAACAAAGCCGCTTGATGTGCAGGTTTTTTAAATGTTTGTTTATATAAATAAACTGCCTGAATCAGCGAGTCTTATGTAAAGAGAGGTGCTTTTCGTGTTCGCAATTATAGAAACAGGCGGGAAGCAGTATAAAGTTAACGAGGGTGATATTATCTTCGTAGAAAAATTGGGTGTTGATGACGGTGCTGAAGTTATTTTCGACCGCGTTGTCGCAGTTTCTGCAGGGAATGAATTTAAGGTAGGCGATCCTTATGTTACAGGTGCGTCTGTTGTCGCAAATTCCGTGAAAACAGATAAATCCAAAAAGATTTATATATTAAGATATAAATCAAAGAAAAACGAAAAAAAGAAAATCGGACACCGCCAGCCTTATACTAAAGTACAGATAAATAAAATTATATCATAACCTTTTCATGATATGACCAAGATAACATTTTTGCTGCGTGACGGAATTTATTACGGTTTCCGTGAAGAAGGTCATGCAGATTACAGCACGGCGGGAGAAGATGTTTTGTGCGCCGCGCTTTCAGCTATGACAATGCTTATTGTAAACGCAATTGAAGTTTCATATGCGACGAAAATAGATTATACTATCGATGAAGAATCTGCCGCAATATCTGTTATCGCTTACGGTGCGCTGCCGGAACATGAAGAAGATCCGATGAAACGTTACGCGGTTTCAGGATTAATTCAAGGTTATTATTATCAATTAAACGACATGCTCGACGATTATTATGATTATCTCGACGTTGAGCAAATAAACGAATGAATCGGAGGTAAAACTGTTATGTTAAGAATATCATTACAATTTTTTGCACATAAAAAAGGTGTTGGTTCAACAAAGAACGGACGCGACAGCGAATCAAAACGTCTTGGAGTAAAACGTGCGGACGGTCAACCCGTTATAGCAGGAAATATAATTGTACGTCAAAGAGGAACACACATTCATCCCGGAAATAATGTCGGAATCGGAAAAGACGATACATTGTTTGCTCTTATCGCCGGTAAAGTTAAATTTGAACATTTAACAGGCGGACGTAAAAAAGTTTCTGTTTACGCAGAATAGTTTCTGTTTACACAGAATAGCTTCTGTTTACGCAAAATAATTTTATACAAACAATAATTAAAAGCCGAAAAACTTTTGTATGTTTCCCGGCTTTTTTGTTATTTAGTTCTAAATATATTTATCGATTAAATCTTTCATGCAATAAAACCCCGCTGGTTTTCCCATAATAAAAACAGCTGCTCTTATCGCTCCCTGTGCAAATATATCACGAGATGCCGCGTTGTGTGAAATTGTAACAACTTCATCGCATCCCGCAAATACAACTTCATGATCTCCTACAATGGTTCCTCCACGAAGCGAATGGATTCCTATTTCATTTTTTCCGCGTGCTTCTTTTTTTTCTTTACGTGAATAAACATATTCAGGTGAATATTTATCCGCAACAGATTCAGATACAGCTTCGGCTATCATTAATGCTGTTCCGCTGGGAGCGTCTAGCTTTTTATTATGATGGCGTTCAATTATTTCAATGTTGAATCCGTCAAGCGCTGCCGCTGCTTGTTTACACAATTCTATAATCAAATTTACGCCTATGGACATATTACGGCTGTAAAAAACCGGAATCTTTTGAGAAGCTTCCTTTATTTTTAAATTTTCTTCTTCGGTATGTCCTGTCGTTGCTATAACAACCGCTAAACGGTTTTTTTGCGCATAGGTTAAAATTCCTTCAATAGCAGTATGATGAGAAAAATCGATGATAACATCGGCTTCTCCGCTGAAATCACGGAGAGAAGGATATACCGGATATTTTTCAATATGATCTCCCGCGTTTTCATTAATATCAATTCCTGCCGCAATTTTAAATGTTTCGTGATTTGCCGAAGCAGCTTCCGCGACAACCTGCCCCATTCTTCCTCGTATACCAATTATTATTAAATTTATCATAATTAAATTCCGTTTATTTTTTCAAATTCCATATTGTATATAGTATCGATGTTTTATTGTCTCCCGGATATGCTTGATAATATAATGTAAAAATGCTTCCGTCCGATAATTCAACCGAAGCCGGATAACCTAAATCTCCGCTGGACACACAGTTATCGATATCGTATTCATCCGTCCAAGTTTCTCCTCCGTCATACGAAACAACGGCACGTTCACCGAAAGGAGCTTCTCTCCTTCCGAAAGAACAAATCAACGCTCCGGATGAATGTAGCATTAAATGGGGAGGTGAACCTGATATATCTATACATTTAGGTATAGTCCAGGTTATGCCTTTATCATCAGAATAACAAGTAAATATCGAAAATCCATGATATACGGGACTGCCTTGAGCGCGGATTGTACCGAATAAACGTCCTCCCGGAAGTTCTATAACATGAGGTTCATGGAAATTATCGGCTTTATATCCTTCCGGTATTTCAATTTTAGAAACACGGGACCATTTATAACCGTCGGGACTTGTATAAAAAGCAATAGCGCCTTTTTCTTCTTCTCCTTCAGAATAAAGTTCTTTTCCCAAATATATCAATGTATTATCTGCTGATTTATTAGGTCCGTGCGGAGCTGAAACCGGTATTTTTATTCTTTCACTCCATGTAATTCCCCCGTCTTCGCTGATTTTTATAAAAGATCCGCCCATTCTTTGTTCGTCAGACAAATTTTTATAACTTGCGATTTGCGAAAGCGAAATAAGAGCTTCATCCGGTGAACATACTGTTTTTACATTGTTTATGTAATCTTTTTCCATAACGGAAGCGGGATGATTAAAAAATGTAATAAGCAATTTGTTTTTACCTAAGCTTAAAATACCGGCGTCACGGTCGTCAAGCGGAGAATCATTTATAATTATTTGCGGGGTCCATGTTTTTCCTTCGTCGTATGATCTGTTTATAACCGTTTTACCGAAAGGACATATATGCTGCATACGATAACCCGAATATGCTGCGATTAAAGTTCCGTCATCTGTTTTGGTAAGAGAAGGCCATCCCTGATAACCATACATGCTTTTTTCTTTTCTAAATACTATTCCATGACTTTTATTAGGATTTATTAACATATAAATTCACTCTCCCTGGTTAAATGATTCTATAACTTTATTAAGCGCTGATGTTATTTGCTTTTCAATTGATTTATAATATGAGGCAAAATCAGTACTCTTTTTTTCCAAAACAACTTTAGTTAAAACAGAAAAAGCTAACCCTGTGCTGTCAAAATTAAATCCAAAATCAAATGTTTTATTTTCGTGCATCATTTGCAATACTTTGTATGAATCTCCGTCACGCAAAGCTTTGTTTTGCAAAACAATATCGAAAAACGCGGGACGCATATATTTATAGCTGTAATATGCCATATCTTCTGCCACTGCTCCGCATAATTTAATATCAGTGACATATGATGGTATACCTATTAATCCGGCTCCGCAGAATACACGGTAGTTATTTTGGTTTTCGTCATATTTTGGAAGCGGAAGTATTCCAAATTCGTGTTCTATTTCTCTGAGATAAGTATGAAGTGATCCGATATCAAGTTCTGAGAAAAAGGATCTTCCCTCAAGTATCATCGAACGGTATGTGCCCGTTGCGTATGTAACACTTGAAAATGTATTCAAAAAAGTATCAGGATTGTATACGGTATTGTAATATTTTGTAACAACATCAGCCATGTGTTCGCTATTTAAACAAAATTGCGGAATTCCGTTTTCATCACGTTCTGTTATGCGCTGATTCATTGCGAACAAATCCGCATAACTCGCTGTACATTTTAAAAGTCCGTATATATCCCTGTCATCCATTTCGCTGTCGCCGTTTAAATCGGAAGCCATACCTTTTATAACTGAATTTAATTTATCATATGTCCAGCTTCCGTCAAAAACAAGCTGATAAAAATCAATACCTATATTGTTGTTTTCAATAAAATCTTTATTAAATAACAAAGAAATTAAACCCTGCCATGTTAAAACAATATCCCCTGAAACATAGTATAAATTATCACCTATAGATAAATTTTCAGTCATTGAACTGTTCCACCAAGGTTTTGTAAAATCTACATAGTCAACATCATTCCAATTATAGAGATAATTATTAGTAATCATTTGCGCTACTCCCGCTGTAGCATGCGGAAATATAAAATCATACGCTCCGTCAGAAGCTGTTATAGAATTTGACATAAGTTTTAAATAATTATCATTTTCAATAATTTCAAATTCGATATTATATTTTTCTTTCAAAGCCAGATTTCTTTTATATGAAGCATCATTTAAAGGATCCGCATCGTCTTCCATGTTTAATCTGAAATTTGTATTATAATTTGTATTTGTAAGAATTGTTAGCTTATATCCTTCGTAATTCATTGCCGGAATATCGGGAGCGGGAATTTCTGTTTCCGGTTCTTCGTTTATAATTGTAGTTTCCGAAACGGATTCAGTATCAGTTTTTGAACCGTTTTCCGATTCAGAACAGGATAAAACAGTTAACATCATTGAAAATATTATAATAAAAATTATTGATTTTTTGAATAACATATAATTCCCCCGATTCATGTTATTTATAAAAAATAACTAAAATGTAAATGTATCCGGGTCGGCTCCCGATCTTATTCCCGTATGCATTGAATCAATTTTAGCACAATCTTCATTTGATAAAGCAAAATCAAATATATCAGCGTTTTCGATTATATGATCTTTTTTAACGGATTTCGGAAAAACTATAATGTTTTTTTGAAGTATCCATCTTAATATTGTTTGGACAGCGCTTTTTCCGTATTTTGAACCTATTTTGCTTATTTCACTGTCGGAAGTATATTTTCCGCACCCGAGCGGACTCCATGATTCAAAAGCAATATTTTTTTTAAGGCATAAATTTAATATATCATAATCCTGCATTTGAGGATTAAATTCCATTTGGTTTACAGCCGGTATAATATTACATGACGATAAAAGATTATTCATATGAGAAACTTTAAAATTGGAAACTCCGATTGATTTGGCTTTTCCGGAGGCATATATTTTTTCCATACATTCCCATGATTTTAAATAAACTTCTTTAACAGGCCAGTGTATCAAATACAAATCCACATAATCGAGTCCAAGCTTACGTAAACTTTCATCAAAAGCTTTCAATTGATTTCCGCGGCGCATTTCTTCATTCCAGAGTTTAGTTGTGATAAACAATTCTTCACGCGGAATACCGCATTTTTTTACCGCGTTCCCTACAGCTTCTTCATTGCCGTATATCGCCGCTGTATCAATGTGTCGATATCCAGCTTCGATTGCCCACAAAACGGAATTTTCTGTTTCTTCTCCGTTTACAGCTTTAAAAACACCAAGTCCGAATATTGGAATTTCGTTTCCGTTGTTGAGTTTTACTTTTGTTTTAATATTCATTTTATTTTTCTCCCTTTATTAAATTATTTTTATTTTTAAATTGTTTTCAATCATTTCAAGATTATTAAATATAATAAAATTTTTGTCAACAGAATAATCAATTTTTTTACTGTCACATATAATTTCCAAATTATTTTTTAATATATATTCAGGAAGCTTAAATTTTTTTATATTAATTTTTCCGTCTAATATATTTAATTCCGCTCCGTTTTTATTAATAATAATATTACCCCAAGCATCGTTTAAGCTCCAAATACAACGGAAATCTTCTTTGTTTATTTTCGGTTCAAAACCTATTGCGTTATTAGGCATGTCAAAATAAAAACCCGATAATATAGGAATCAACGCATAACTTGCCATTGAACGCGCGTAATTTGATCCGCATTCAATTTCGTTCCAGGGATTACGGTTATATCCTGCGTATCTGTCTCTTACAGAACGTACTACAGAAAGGCCTTTTTCAATTAATCCTTCACTGATTAACAAACCCGCGAACTGATATTCAAAACCATGCATACATTCCTGAGCGTAGGGAATCGGAATAGCAGGTTTTTCGATATTTCCCGGGAAATCACACATTACAGCTCCTGATTCATCGTTTTGCGCAAAAATACGAAAAGTATTATAATGATTACGCATATTTGATTTAAAATTATTTTTGTACATCGATTCAAGAGCTTTTTTACGTAAATCAGGATTAAATATATCTTTAATTCCGCAAATTGCCGCATGCCATTGTCCGCACATTTGATCTATTTCGCTTCCCTGCCCTATTTGATATTTTATTTGTTTTGATTCATTATTCCAATAAGCATTTACGGCTTCATCTCCAAAAGATTCCAATATGCTTTTATCATGTATATTGATATTTTGTATAAAATACTCGCCGTTCCATAAATATTTATCCGAATAATTTTTACCCGATTCAAATAATTTATTGTATTCTAAAGCTTTTTCTTTTTCACCTAAAAATTCTGCCATTTCGGAAGCCGCGGCAAGAGCTGCCAGATAAAAACTTTCGAGCCATGAAGAAGGTCCGAACAATTCCATATCAAGAGTATGATGCTGTCTTCCTTCAAGAACTCCGTCTTTATTTGCGTCCCATTTGTCAGGATTTAAATCACTCCAAGCATATTCCAACGATTTTTTAACATGTTCCCATTTATTTTTCAGCCATTCATTATCTCCGGATATTTTCCATTCACGGTATATTTTAATTATTCCGCCCATTTGACCGTCAACACAAGCTCTGAAAGTCCATTTTTCTCTATCCATAGGAAGCTTTTGCCTGAAAGTCATTTTTCCGTCATCGGAATAATTATATAAATAATCTGTATCGCGGATATTTCTTTCAAGCGAAGGAAATAAAAATGCCATCGCATACGCATAATTCCAAACATGAGTACAGCTTCCGTCACATGAACCGTGATTTTCACCGCAGCCTTCCCAACCCCAAAAATTTCCGTTTTCAACCCGCAAAACAGTCGGAGTTTTTAAAACAGAAACCGTAGCTGAAACAGCTTCTATTACTTCCTGCGGAAGTGAGGACAAAAATAATTCATCATGATATTTTTTCGTATCGTTATAAAGCCTGTCCCAATTATTAATGGAATATTTTGCGCTTGCAAGTGAATTTGCGAATAATGTGGAATAATAATTTTTCCAGATATAATCTTTTTCCGCTCCATTTTCGTCTTTTATGATATATCTGTCCCAATAATTATACATGTTAGGAATGTTCCAAGTTATTATGTATTTTACTTTAACCGTTTTTCCGGCACAAGCGTTCATTTTAACACATATTGTTCCAATATCGTAATGTCCTGGATTTTCATATATACGGTTTGCAAAGGTATCATGTTCAACAAAATTACGCCAATATGTTTCTACATGATCCCACCATCCGCCTCTGAACCAATATTGCTGATATGATGTAATACCGGGTTTTCCGTTTCCGTCACACCCTCCGTCGGTTGCAAGAGAAATATCTCCGTATCCTGCCGAATTTTCGTCAGCTTCCGATTGAGTCATGAATATAGCGCAGCCTTCATTTAATTTAATATAATCATTTTTAGATTTAACGTATGGATTGCGGAGAGAAAACGCTACAGAATAATCAATATCATCTTCTGTTGTGTTTGTAATGGATATTTCAAAAAACGCTCCCGGTATTCCGGAATCATTTTCGTTTCTGACAATAAAAGGATTAAAAGCGGTAAGCGAAATATTACCCGGGAAATCACCGCCAAAATTTAGTTTCGCAAAAGGAAATTCACCACAAAAAGTCCAATCAGAAAAATGAGGGAAACCAGCCATGGAAGAATTATTTAATCCATAACCGAAACCTTTTCCATATTTCCCGCTCATTTCATGATAAACATCGCCGTTTAAAACACGGGCATCAATAAGTCTTCCGTTTTTTGTAGCTTTAACAGCTATATGGCTGTGACCGTTATCAGAACCTTTATTCGGTCTGTTAAAAATTTCCCAGTCTATTAATCTTCCGTTTCCGGCAAGTCCTATTGAACCCGTTCCTATTCCTCCGAGAGGAAAAGATATTTCAGATGTGGATTCTTTTTTATAAATCATTCGTTCCATATAAACCTCTTTTTATATAATTATTTATATAAATTTTTTATGATATGATAAAATCTTTAAATAAACTGAAAAATAAGTTTATTTTTAATTTTAAAGCAATGAATAATATACAGTCTAATTAATATATTATTCATTGCCATTTCTGTAATTATTATAATTATTTTATTAAATCAAGCTCCCGCATAGCAGAAAGCAATAACTGTTTATTTTTATCATCCATTTCGCATAAAGGCATTCTTATTTCACCTTTACACCAACCGAGAGCTTCCATTGCTGTTTTTACCGGTATAGGATTTACTTCACAAAACAAAGCGTTTATCAGTTTTATCAACTTTAATTGTAATGAAGCGCTTTCTTTTATTTTGCCGTCAAACCATAACTTACAAATTTCATGCGTTTCCGAAGGCATAACATTTGATAAAACAGAAATTACCCCGCATCCCCCGAGAGCTAAAAACGGTATGATTTGATCATCATTTCCGCTGTAAATATCTAGCTCATCTCCGCATTCCGCAAATAATTCCGTGATTTTAGAAATATCGCTGTTTGCTTCTTTAACCGCTGCAATATTTTCATGTTTTGCCAATTCTTTGTATGTAGATACATTTATTGAACAACCGGTTCTCTGAGGAACATTATATAAAATTATTGGTTTTGTAGAAGCATCCGCAATTGCCGAAAAGCTTTTTATTAAACCTTTTTGAGTTGCTTTGTTATAATAGGGGGTTACTAGAAGCAGCGCATCTGCTCCGGCTTCACAAGCGTGTTTTGATAATTCAATTGAATATTGTGTATCGTTCGATCCTGTTCCGGCTATAACCGGTACGCGTCCCGCCGTATGTTTAACCGCAAATTCGATACACATTCGGTGTTCTTCATCGGTCAGAGTTGAACTCTCCCCTGTTGTTCCGCATATAACAATAGCGTCAGTGCCGCATTTTATTTGGTAATCGATTATGTTTCCGAGTGAATTATAATCTACTTTATCATTAATAAACGGTGTTACAACAGCAACTCCCGCTCCGCGGAATATTGTTTTATTTTTCATAGCAAAAATGTCCTTTCAAAAATATTTATTAAAAACGAAAAAACCGGTTGAAAACCGGCTATACATGTAATATAATAAACAAAGTAAAATTTATTTTACCTGTCAATTTAATATATGTCCTTTTATTACTATATAAAAAATTTATAGAAAGACAAAATAAAAGGATTATATTTTTACATGATAGCTCTCCATCACACCGCAGCAAAAGCAAGCTCGACGGTTTTTTATGATGACAGTACGCAAATTATTCATTTGCGTCCCAGAAACAAACAGTCGTCGTAACAAATTTGTTTCTTCGGCGGCATTGCCTTTCCTTTTCATTTACGTTAATATCTAATATTAATATATTTATATTTGTATTATTTACAAATCGTAATCGTTTGGTACTTATCTTTGCCGCAGCCTCTATCTGCGTTCTATGCTAACATAATTCATACGATATGTCAAGCATTAAAATTAATATTGCATTATGTTTCAAATTTAATATTAATTAATTTTATTATATGTAAACGGAATATAAATGGATAATCTTATAAAAAACGAACTTTTCCCCACTAATTTAAAAAAGAAAGATTTTTATTATGAGCTTCCCGATGAACTCATAGCTCAAACACCTGCTGAAAAGCGTGACAATTCCCGCTTGCTTGTTTTAAATAAAGAAAACGGTAATATTACGCATAATATTTTTTCTGATATAAAAAATTATTTAAAAAAAGGCGATGTTCTCGTTTTAAATGAGACAAAAGTTATACCTGCAAGACTTATCGGAAAAAAATCCGATACCGGAATCGAAATGGAAATGTTGCTTTTAAACGAAAGAAGCGGCAATGTTTGGGAGACAATAATGTATCCCGCCAGAAGAGGAAAAATCGGTACTTGTATTATATTCGGAGAAGGTATATTATGTGCGGAAATAACGGAAATATTATCAGACGGCAGACGTCTCGTTAAATTAATATATAACGGAAATTTTTACGAAATATTGGATAAAATCGGACAAGTTCCGCTTCCGCCTTATATAAAGGAACGCGACAACGAAAAGGAAAGATATCAAACAGTATACGCAAAGATAAACGGTTCCGCCGCGGCTCCGACAGCAGGATTGCATTTTACACAGCAATTACTTTGTGATATTGAAAAAATTGGAGTTAAAATAGCCAGAGTTTTGTTACATGTAGGTCTCGGAACTTTCCGTCCTGTTAAAGAAGAAAATATAACAGAACATCAAATGCATTCAGAATATATAGAAATAACAGCGGAGAACGCTGAGATAATAAACAATAGAACGCAGAGAATAATAGCTGTAGGAACAACCTCCTGCCGAGTATTGGAAAGTGTTTCAAATGAAGAAGGTAAGGTACATCCTTTTTCGGGTTGGACGGGAATATATATTTATCCGGGTTATAAATTTAAAATAACAAACGCTTTGATAACAAATTTTCATTTGCCGGAAAGTACACTTTTAATGCTTGTATCAGCTTTTTCATCAAGAGATATAATTTTGAATGCTTACAGCGAAGCGGTAAAAAATAAATACAGATTTTTTTCATACGGCGATGCTATGTTTTTATATTAATATGATACATTTTTTGTATTAAACTATATTATGATTAAAATCAAAAATATTTTTATGCTTTGATGTTTTGGCTTTACAATTGTTTTATAATAAAAAATAAAATATATAGATTCGGAAGAAGTAAAAATGAATGTAAAAAATTCCTGCAAGGCAATAATAATAAACAACGGAGAAGTTTTATTGAATTATTCCGTAAACGAACAGGGAGAAAAATATTATATTTTACCCGGAGGTGGTCAGAATGAAGGCGAAAGCATGCAGGAAACCGTTATCAGAGAATGTCTTGAAGAAACGGGATATAAGGTAAAAATAAAAAAAATGGCTGCGATCGGCGAACGTATCTGCGGAGGAATACATAAAATTTATCACGTATTTTTATGTATCTTAGAAAACAATATAAAACAAAAACCCACAAATCAAGATGTAAATCAAAAAGGAAGTGAATGGGTTAAATTGTCATTTGATATTCCCTTATACCCTATATTTATAAGAAACAGGTTTATTGAAATGATAAACAGTTCTTCTATAATTGATTTGGGATTTGAAAAAGATAATTCTTTTATGATCGAACGGGGATATATCACAATTAAATATTTACAGGCATACATAAAAAGCAAGGATAATAAAAACGGATTCGAAAATATATATTTCATAAAACTTATTGAGGAAGCGGGAGAGCTTGCCCGTCAGTTAATAAACGGTCCTAACAGAGCCGATAATAAAAATATAAAAAACACTTTAGAAGAAGAATTATGGGATATGATTTATTATATTATAGCAATTGCTAATTTATACAACATAGATCTTGAAAAATGGATACCCAAAAAAGAAGAATATAATAATGAACGTTATCACAACGGATTTAAATTTGATCCTGAAGAATGGAACCTTATGTCATGAATTATATAGCGGTTATAACCGGTCCCACAGCTTCGGGAAAAACAAAAGCAGCTATCGAAATTGCCAAAAAAATAAACGGTGAAATTATTTCCTGCGATTCAATGCAAATATACAAAGGTATGAATATAGGAACGGCAAAACCTACACAGGAAGAGCTTTTAGAAGTTCGTCATCATATGATTGATATACTTAATCCCTGCGAAAATTTTTCTTGTGCCGATTATCAGAAAATGGCTTATAATACAGCGGATGAAATAATCTCCCGTGGAAAAATTCCGGTATTTTGCGGAGGAACAGGTTTATATATTGACGCGGTCGTCAGCGGTAATATTTTTTCTGAAACCGGATCAGACCATAAATACCGCGAAGAACTGGAAAAATATTCATGCGATGAACTTCATTCAATGCTATATAAAGTCGATTATGAATCCGCTTTGGCTATTCATAAAAATAATAAAAAAAGAGTTATCCGCGCACTTGAAATTTTTAAAACAACCGGAGTAACAAAAACCGAATGGGATAAAAAATCAAAACCCCAAAATACAAAATATAATTTTGATGTAATATCATTAAATTATACGGATAGAGATGCTTTATACGAAAGAATAAACCGCAGAGTTGATATTATGATAGAAAACGGTTTATTGGAAGAAGTTAAAATTCTTAACTTAAAACGTGATTCAAACGCAGCACAGGCAATCGGATACCGCGAATTATATAGTTATCTTGATGGGCTTTGGTCCTTTGAAGAAGCTGTTGAAAATATAAAAACAGCAACCAGGAATTATGCAAAACGACAAATTACATGGTTCAAATACAGAGATTATATTAAAAATATAGATATAAGCAATAATCATACATTTGAAGAGATTGTAAACAATGTGCAAAAGCTATTAACTTTTGATAATAACTGTGATATAATACATTGTTTTAATAAATAAGTAAACTAAAATTATTACTATACAAAAAAATGGATACTAAATATTTAAAAGATATCGCAATTTACATCGTTACAGCAATAGTATCGGTGTTTGTTGTTGTTTATATTATTATACAAATGACCGGAAACTTTTCTCAAAGTATAGAAACTCTTCCGGCAATGTATGTTACTGAAAACGAAATCGCTTCTCTTGACGCGTATATTATTAGAAACGAAAAAATTTTATATTCGTATTACGACGGTAACATCAGTTATTATTACACAAACGGAAGTAAGATACAAAAAGATGCGGTAGTAGCGACAATATCAGAAGGAAACGATATACATAACGAAATAAACGCTCTTGAAAAAAAAATCGAATTGCTTAAAGACAGTTCAATTGAAGATAACATTATAATGTCTGATGTTTCTACCATTGACACGAGAATAAATAAACTATATAATACTTTCAGAGATAAAATCGAAAACGGTGACATTTATTATGTCATAAAGAAAAAAGATGAATTGCTTAAATTATTAAACCGGCGTCAGGTTTCTTTAAAGGTTGTTTCCGGCTGGGAAGAAAAGATCGATGAATTACAAAAAAGTCTCGATAATTTGAAAAGTGATTCCGGTAATATAAGCGACACGGTAATCAGCGAAAGATCCGGTTATTTTTATGATACAATAGACGGTTATGAAAATGTTTTTTCATCGGTTGACGTAAATATAATGACTCTCGATGATTATAAAAAATTAATTGAAGCCCAGCCTTTTGAAATTGAAAATTCAGGAGCTATAGGTAAAATCGCATTAAGCTATGATTGGTACATTGCATGTGAAATACTTTATGAAGATATAAATAATTTTGTGCAAGGGCGCAATTATGATGTTATATTTCCATATAACAGCGACAAAACTATAAACATGAATCTCTTCAGGGTTATATCAGAACCTGACAGCGAACGTATTGTATTAATATTTAAAAATGGTATAATAAACGAAAATTTCAATTTTTTAAGATGTCAAACTGTTGATATAATCCGCTTTTCTTACAGCGGATACCGTGTTCCTGTTTCAGCCGTGCGTATTGTGGACGGAAAAAACGGAGTGTATATATTAAACGGTTCTGTCGTGGAATTCCGCGAGATAAATCCGATATTTGAAAAAAACGGATATTTTATAGTTGAGCCGAAAGATGTCTCGAATCCCGAACATACAAAACGTTTAGGGTTATACGAAAAAATAATCACAAAAGGAAAAGATTATTACGACGGTCAGATATTAAATTAAATATCCGGAGTACATTTTATATATGATAACAGAGGAATATAAAAATACGATATATGAAAATTATATGCGTGTTTTGGAAAATGTGGAAAATGCTAAAACAAGACTCGGAATTAATTACGAAATTGAGATTTGCGCGGCAACAAAAACGGTTTCCGCGGAAAGCATTAATTACGCCGCTTCAATTGGTTTATCCCGTATCGGTGAAAATCGGGTTTCAGAATTGGTTTCAAAATACGATGAATATGATAAATCATTAAAAGTTGATTATATAGGAGCTTTGCAGACAAATAAGATTAATAAAATCGTAGGATGTACCGATTTAATACAATCTCTTGATAATTTGCGTGCCGCTGCGGAAATTGATTCGGTTTCTAAAAAAAAGAATATAATAAGTAAATGCTTAATTGAAATAAATATAGCACGGGAAGAAAATAAAAACGGAATATTACCTGAACAAACAGAAAGTTTTTTGTCAAATATTTTAGAATATAAAAATATATTACCTGTCGGATTAATGACAATAGGAGCAATTGGTAGCGAATATAGTAATTGTAAAAATTTTTTTGGAGAAACTTATCAAATTTTTATTGACATTTATAAAAAAAAATTACATAATATAACTAAGTCTGTTTTATCGATGGGTATGTCTGCTGATTATATAAATGCTATCGAAAACGGAGCAAATATGATACGTCCCGGAAGTGCGATTTTCGGGACACGAACTAGTATAAAATAAAAATATTATAAAATAGAGTGCACGGAAGTTATATGGTTGTCCGGCATAATATACGGAGGATTTATTAAATGGGCTTCATGGATAAGGTAAAAAATCTGGTCAACCCAACAGATATTGATGAAAACAATTATGCGGAAGATGAATATGTATTTAACGGAGCTGAAAATGTAGATTATACTTATTCTGATGATTATACACAGCAGCCCCAGCAACAGCAGCAGAATCAAAATCAAAACACCTACAGAGGCGGAGGAGCTTCGCAGCAGCATCAGAATAATAATGAAAATATTGCTATTAGTTCGAATTCGCTTGAAATGAAGATTATAAAGCCCCAAAAATGGGAAAGCGTTAACATGATAGCGGATCATTTAATTAATCGCCGCACTGTTGTTTTGAATTTAGAAAATACAAATAAAGAAACCGCACGCAGAATGATTGACTTTATCCTCGGAGTTGTTTATACGATTGAAGGAAATATTAAAAAAGCGTCAGCTTTTACATGGATTATTACTCCGAGTAATGTTGATTTGTCACAGGAGCAGCAAAGTCAGCAGAGACAATCTCAATCTCAAATTATGGAAGATCCTTATGATACTATTTAATGATTAATATATGAATTATATCTTAATTATGATATATTAAAGTTATAATTTGGATATAATTGTATATTATATATGTATCTGTCTATATTTTTATTTTTCGGAATGAGGTTATTGTTATAATATCATTATTTTATGTTTTTATAAATTTTGTATATTATCTGCTTGCGATTTTACAACTGTGTATGTTTGCACGCGCTATATTGTCATGGGTTATGCCGGATGCAGAAAATAATCTGACCAGATTTTTATGGACTATCACCGAACCTGTTATTTATCCCGTAAGAGTTTTACTTGATAAAATACCTTTCCTGCAAGAAATGCCTATTGATTTATCGTTTATTGTAACTTTTTTATTGTTATCAATAATACAATTTATACTTCCCAGAAGTATATAAATATTATCGGATAAAATAATTACGGCGGAGACGAAACCGTTTTCCGCCTTATTTAAATATTTAGAAAACAAAGGACGGATAAAAAATGCTTCCTCCGAATGAGCTTGAAAAAAGAGAATTCGCAAAATCGGTAAGAGGCTATAACTCTGCCGAAGTTGATGAACATATAAATTTTATTATTGAAAAATATACAGAATTATACCGCGAAAACAACGAACTTGAAAAAAAATTAAGAACCACTCAATCAAAACTCGATGCAATAAAAAAAGATGAAGAATCAATAAGAGCGGCATTAATAAATGCTCAGAAAGCAAGTTCTACTATAATAAATGAAGCAAACGAAAGAGCAGAAGTAGTACTTCGGGCTACAAAAACAAATTGTGAAAAAATATTATCGGATTTCCGTTCCGATATTAAACGTGAATGTGATACTTTGCTTGCTTTGCGTTCTATAGTTGTTGATTTTAAATCAAATCTTTTTTCGACATATAATAAACATATTGAAATAATTGAAGATATCAAAACGGAAATTGAAGGTCTCAACGAATTAAACATAACGGAAGATGCGTTCGCCCGGCGTGTAATAGATAACATAAAACAAGATCTTCTTGAAAATATAAAGAAAGCTGAAAAAACCAAAACAGAACCGGAACAAAAAATTCAAGCAGAAATTTTACCGCAAGAAGAACCAAAAATAATTAAAGAAGAAGTAAAAAACGATAATAAACCGATAATTACAGAAAAAAATGACGAACCTGAGATAAATAAAACGGAAACGGAATCTAATATAAAAACAGATATACCGGAACCGCAAAAAATCAGGAATATGAAAATTATCAAAAGAAAAAGACCTACTGCTTATATAGCTCCTAAAAACATAAATCCGATACCGGAAACAATAGAAGAAAACATAGAAAATAATTTATCTGAAAAAGAAGAAACAGTTGCTTTTATACAGCCGGTAATTACAAAAAATAATATTTTAGACGAAAAACAAAAAGAACCGGAATTAAACGAGGATAATGATTCAGAAAACGTTTTTGAAGATAATATCAATGAAGATAATATAGTTTTTGAAAACGAAAAAGCAGAAACCGGTATTTTTACGGATAAAAATTTAGAAATGGGAGCAAAAACAAATTCCGAAATCGAAAAAACGGATAATTTTAATGATAATACGGAATTTGATGAAGAATTTAAAGAAAATTTTCCGGACGAAATCGCAAACGCTTCTCCTGAAATTGTAAAAGAAACGATTATAGAACCTCCGGCAGAACGCGTTATAATTAAACCGATAAAAAGCGGCGATATTTCAAAAGGAGTCAAATCTTCTATTATAGAACTTAATAAATTATTATCAATTGATGATGATTTAATTGAAAACGAAGAAAACGATACTGAAAATTATAATAAATACAACGCTCCCGAAAGTGCGTTGAAAAATGTTCCGGAAAATAAAACGGAAGATATTAAACCATCTATTAATCAAAAAACCGAAAACTTAAAAAACGGTAATAAAACCAACAAAAATTCAAGCGATGAAATACAATTCAACGAAGAAGAAGATTTAGAATACCAGGAATTTTTGAAAACAATTGAAGATTCATCAAAAAAAGAAAAAAGATTCGGTTTTGGAAAAAACAAAAATAAATCTAAACCCGTACCGTCGAGTAAATCAAAAAACAACGAAGATTATGATTTTATATATACAGATGATACGGATTCCCAATAAGGAGCAAAATAAATATATGTCAAAGGATTATACAAGCACTCTAAATTTGCCGCAAACAGATTTTCCTATGAGAGCCAGTCTTCCGCAGCATGAACCGGAAATACTCGATAATTGGAACCGTGAAGATATTTACCATAAAATCATAGAAAACAATGCAGATAAACCTACATTCATTCTTCATGACGGTCCTCCGTATGCAAACGGAAATATTCATATTGGAACTTCATTAAATAAAATATTAAAAGATATTATTGTTAAATATAAAAACATGTCCGGTTGGTGTTCTCCTTATGTACCGGGCTGGGATTGTCATGGTTTACCGGCGGAAAACGCAATAATTAAACAAACAAAGCTTGACAGAAAAAAAATGTCGATTCCTGAATTTAGAGATAAATGTCATAAATTTGTTCTCGATTATGTAGATATACAGCGTTCTCAATTTAAGAGACTCGGCGTTTTGGCAGATTGGGATAATCCTTATTTAACCGTTAAACCTTCATTTGAAAGCAAACAAATTGAAATATTCGGAGAGATGGCAAAAAAAGGTTACATCTACCGTGATTTTAAATCCGTTTATTGGTGTCCCGACGATGAAACCGCTCTCGCGGAAGCTGAAATCGAATACAGTGACGATAAGTGCGAATCTATATATGTTAAATTTAAAGTAGACTGCGATAGAGGAAAATTATCCGGTTTATGTGATCTTGATAAAACATATTTTGTTATTTGGACCACAACTACATGGACTTTACCGGGAAATCTGGCTATTTGTCTTAACGCTGATTTTGATTATGTTTTAATAAAAGTTCAATGCGGCGAAACATATATAATAGCTTCTCAATTGCTTGAACAAGTTTGCAAAACGGCAAAAATTGAAAATTATGAAATAATAGCGAAATTAAAAGGTTCTGATTTTGAATTAATGACGGCAAATCATCCTTTCCTTGACAGAAAATCTGTTATATTAAACGGAGAACATGTAACAAACGAATCCGGAACAGGATGCGTCCACACTGCCCCCGGTCACGGATCTGATGACTTTGATATTTGCAGAAAATATGATACGGAAAAAGGAACTTCCATCGGCGTTGTTGTTCCTGTTGACGGACGCGGATTTTTAACCGAAGAAGCCGGAAAATTTGCCGGAATCCGTTATGATAAAGCAAATAAAATTATTCTTGATGATTTGCGTGAAAATGGTTTCCTTCTGGCTTCCGAGGAAATCGTACACTCTTACCCGCATTGCTGGAGGTGTAAAAACCCAATAATTTACCGTGCGACAGAACAATGGTTCGCTTCTGTTTCAGCTCTGAAAGAAGCCGCTGTAAAAGCTTGCGATGATATAAAATGGTATCCTAAATGGGGCCGTGAACGCATGACCGCAATGATTGTTGAACGCAACGACTGGTGTATATCACGCCAGCGTAACTGGGGTGTTCCGATACCGATTTTTTATTGCACGGATTGCGGTGAATATCTGATAAACGATTCGACTATTTCAGCCGTTTCCGATTTATTCCGCCGCGAGGGATCAAATTCATGGTTCTTGTACGATGCCGAACAAATACTTCCTCCGGAAACAGTTTGCAAATGCGGCTGCGGTAAATTTAGAAAAGAAACTGATATCATGGATGTTTGGTTTGATTCCGGCTCTTCTCATGCCGCAGTATTGGATCAAACGCCGGGACTTAAATTTCCCGCTGATATATATCTTGAGGGAGGAGACCAATACCGCGGATGGTTCCAGTCTTCTATGCTGACTTCAATCGCAGCTAAAGGAGTAGCTCCTTATAAAACAATAATTACACACGGCTGGACAGTTGACGGCGAAGGCAAAGCGATGCATAAAAGTTTAGGCAACGCCGTTGCTCCGGAAGATGTTATAAAAGATTGGGGAGCTGACATTTTACGTTTGTGGGTATCTTCCGTTGATTATACAAACGATGTAAAGATATCGAAAGAAATATTGAAACAACTATCGGAAGTTTACCGTAAAATAAGAAATACACTGCGTATTCTGCTTGCCAATTTAAACGGTTTTAATCCTGATACCGATACTATTCCGGCAGCAGATTTATACGATATAGATAAATGGGCTTTATCCAAATTAACAAAGCTTATAAAATCGGTACGCGAGGGATACGAAAATTACGAATTCCATTATATATATCATGATATAAATAACTTCTGTACAATTGACATGTCGAAGCTATATATTGATATTATAAAAGACCGGGTTTATGTGGAACAAAAAGACAGCCTTGCACGCCGCAGCGCACAAACGGCAATGTATGAAATATTAAAATCGATTACATTACTCATCGCGCCTCTGCTTGCATATACATCTGAAGAAGTATGGTCTTACATTCCGAAAAAAGAATCGGATAAAAATTTAAGTGTGTTTTTAAACGATATACCGGATTACAATGCGGAATTTGATTTTTCTGAACTTGAAACAAAATGGAATCGTTTATTTGAATTACGCGATGATGTTTTGGTTGCTCTCGAAGAATCGCGCACAAAAAAGATAATCGGAAAATCGCTTGAAGCTCAAGTTACAATAACAACCTCCGACAAAGAAATATTCGGTTTACTTTCCGATTTCGGAACGGAAGAACTCGAAACTGTTTTTATTACTTCGGCTGTTAATATTGTGTTCGAAGAAAACGCGGAAAAATTTAAAGCTGAGGTTTGTACAGCAAGCGGTAAAAAATGCGTACGCTGCTGGAAACAGTCGGACGAAGGTATTATTCATGAAGAAGAATTTGTTTGTTCCCGCTGCGCTTCTGTTATCAATTTAAAATAATAATTTTGATAAATGATATTATTAAAAAACGATAAAACAAATTATTCGGCTGCTATAAAAAAATATTTTAGTCATCTGATATTTTATTTATCAATTACAACCGTAATAATTTTAATTGATCAAATTACGAAAAAATTAGCGGTTAAATATTTAAAACCGATTATCGATTATCCTTTGATAAAAGACTTCTTTCATTTAACATACGCAGAAAATAAAGGAGCGGCTTTTAGTATGCTAACCGATCAGCGTTGGATTTTTATGGTTTTATCTTCTGTCTCAATTATCGGTTTTATTATTTATTTAATATTATATTCCGGTAAAATAAAAATACTATTGGGTATTTCGATAGCTTTTATATGCGGCGGAGGAATCGGTAACATGATAGACCGTATAAATCCCGGATATGTTGTAGATTTTTTCAATTTTGAATTAATTGATTTTGCGATATTCAACGGAGCTGATACTTTTATTTGTATCGGTGCGGGGCTTTTGGTATTATATACGATATTATACGAATTTAGAACAGGAAATGATAAAAGAAAACCAAACGAACACACGTCTTGATGTTTATATAGCGGAACGGGAATTGATCTCTCGTTCCGCTTCTCAAAAGTTGATAGAAAATGGTTTTGTCCGTGTGAACGGAGTTGTTTGCCAAAAAAATTACCGTCTTCGTTTAAACGATGAAATAGAATATGATATTCCCGATCCGGAAAACAGCAAAATTTTACCGCAGGATATTCCGATAAATATTGTATATGAAGATAATGATTTAATTTTAGTAAATAAAGCCAAAGCAATGGTAGTTCATCCTGCTCCGGGTAATTGGGAAAAAACCTTGGTCAACGCTTTGCTATATCATTGCGGAGACAGTTTATCCGGTATCGGAGGAGTTATAAGACCCGGTATTGTACACAGAATTGATAAAGATACAAGCGGACTTCTTGTGATAGCAAAAAATGATAAAACACATATATTTTTATCGGACCAATTAAAAGACCATAAAACAAACCGGATATATGAAGCGGTAATATGCGGAAAATTAAAAGAAGAAAACGGAACAATTAATTTACCTATTGACCGGCATCCTTCGGACCGAAAAAAAATGGCTGTTATATCAAGCGGAAGAGAAGCAATTACACATTACACTGGTATAAAAGAATATATCACGCGCGAAGGAACATTTACGCATATAAAATTAAACATCGAAACCGGAAGAACACATCAAATACGCGTCCATATGGCTTATATAGGACGGCCTGTTTTGGGGGATACTGTTTACGGCGGAGATAAATCCAAATTTGCTCAAAAATATTCCGATGTATTATCAGGTCAGTGTCTCCATGCCAAAACTTTACAATTTATTCATCCCTCAACCGGAAAACTTTTGACGTTTGATACTTCCCTTCCCGATTATTTTAATATTATTTTAGAGAAATTAAGGAACTTTTCCGATGAATAAAAAATACGTTATTGTTTCAGATCTTGACGGTACTTTTTTAGATAGCACATCTAATCCCGCACCTCGAAATATTAAAGCAATAAAAAAATTTAAAGAAGCCGGACATTATTTTACAATAGCTACCGGAAGATACGCAATCAAATGGTCGGAGTATGTTAATTCTCCCATTATATTGTGTAATGGTGCTTTTATGTATGACAATACAACCGGAGAAATATTAAACGAAAAAACTTTTGACGGTGCACCAATGTACGAAATTTTAACTGATATCAATAAAATGTTTCCTCTTTCCAAACCGCGTTATACTGACAGGAGAGATATTCATTATTTAAAATTTGACGGTACTGATGATATAGGAGATATGTGGTATAAAGTCGTTTATGAGAGTACGCAAACAAGCGAAAAAGATACTTTGTTTCGGCGTGCGGATTTATACGATATTTACGAATATGTAAAAGAAAAATACGGTAATCGTTTCAGATACAACTTTTCATCTCCGTGTTTGTTTGAAATCTTACAGCATGGTGCATCAAAAGGTATATCTCTTGTTGATTTAAAAGAATATTTTTCAAAAAAAGGAATTGAAACCATCATATATGCGGTTGGAGATTACGAAAATGATCTTGAAATGCTGGAAGCTGCTGATATTGCAGTATGTCCCTCAAATTCTTTACCTGAAGTACTCGATATGGTTTCGATGAGACGTGATTTGGATGGAAGCGGTATTATAACAGCTGATAATAACAGTGGAGCTATAGCAGATTTAATAGAAAAAATAACTTCAATAACTGTTTAATTATTATAAAAAGGATGTAAACAAATGCAGAAGAAACTTTTTTCAAATATCGAAATACATAACGAAGAACGAATAAGAAACGGTAATATTTCGTCTTCCGCAGCAATAGTCAGTATTAACGGAGAAGAAGTTTATCACGGTATTTTCGGTATGTCCGACATAGAAAACGCTGTATCTTTAAAACCAAACGCTTTGTTTAGAATGGCTTCTATGACAAAACCGGTTGCAGCTGCGGCTATTATGCGTGAATATGATTTAGGAAAACTTGATATATTCGATGAAGTTTCAAAGTTTATTCCTTCATTTGATAAAATGCATGTAGGAAAAATTATTGATGATAAACTTATCGATATAAAACAAGTAACTAATAATATCCGTATTGTAGATTTATTAACCCATTCCTCAGGACTTGCATCAGGTCCGGTCGGAGACAGACAATTTCAAGAATTTATTCCCAAAACCAAAGATACTTTATCAACTGTTATACCCAAGCTGGGTAATATTTTACTGGATTTTGAACCGCGTACAAATTTAGCTTACAGCGGCCTTTTTGCTTTCGATACGCTGGCATATATTGTAGAAATATGTTCAGGATTTTCGTTTCAGGAATATATAACAAAATATTTATTTTCGCCGATAGGTATAAATGATATTACTTTCTTCCCTACAGAAGATCAATGGAATCGTACCGTAACTCTTTATACTTCGACAGATAGCGGCTGTAAACGTGAAGATTTGGGAGAACATATTTTCGGGAATATACCTATGTCATACACATCAGGAGGAGCGGGTCTTCTAGGTTCTGCGGAAGATTACATTATATTTGCTCAAATGCTGGCTGGCTTTGGAAAATACCGGGGGATTAGAATATTATCCGAAAAATCTGTTTCTCTTATGTCAACTTCACATCAACCTATATTAGCTCCTTTTGAAAATTACGGTGAAGTTTGGGGTCTTGGTATGCGTATAATTAATAATAATAAAAATATATTACCGAAAGGATGTTTCGGTTGGAGCGGCGCATACGGAACTCATTTTTGGATTGACCCTGTAAATAATTTAACGGCAGTATATTGTTCCAATATGACAACTGCGGGAGGAGCGGGAGCTGAAACCGCAAGAGAGTTTGAACGCGATGTAATGAATGTTATCAATAATTAATTTGTTAAAAATTATATGAAATAAATAAACGAATAGCTTTGTGTTCGTAATAATGTAAACTTTAAATAAAATAATCATACAATAAAAATAAATATTAAATAATTATTGATTTTTTATAAAGAACATGTTAATATAAAATTCGGATAAATGTCATTATTTATATATTTTTAGGGGGAATTATTGTATGAAAAAATCTTTTTTAAAACGTTTACTATGTTTTATGTTTGTATTTTTGATAATCGGAAGTACATTAATTATTACTTCTTGCAGTGATAATAAAGCATCCGATAATAGTAATACATCAAACGGCGAATCATCATCTTCAGAAACAGAAGAACTCCGCGATACACGTTTTGACAATGTAAATTTTAACGGGGAAAATTTTAGAATCTACACAAGTGTCAACACAAATGACGCTACGAATGCAAACGCTTTGATCGAAGGAACAGGTACAATCAACGGTGATCCTGTTAACGACGCGGTGTTTTTAAGAAATCAAACTGTTGAAGATTTAATCGGAATAAAATTCGTTTTTACAGAATCAAATTATGATTATTCAGCAGTTACCACAAATATCCGAAAGTTGATTTTATCCGCAGATGATGCTTATGATTTAATTATCAATGATTTATTCCCGGCAGCCGAACTCACGCATGAAGGTATGTTTATGAATATAAACGATATAGAAAATTTCGATTATTCAAAACAGTACTGGTACAAAGGCTATATGGAAGATTTAAAGTTAACCGTAGACAGAATGTATATAATGGCCGGTGATTACTTTATGGATATAATCGGTTCCTGCCATGCGTTGTTTTATAATAAAATTTTATTTGAAAATATGTTTCATGACCCCGACCTCGTTTATGAAAATGTTATTGACGGAAGCTGGACTTTCGACAAATTTTTAAATTATGTAACATCCGGTTATAGTGATTTGAACGGAGACGGCAAAGTTAACGAAGGAGATCAAATAGGATTTACCTGCAATGGCATGTGGGGAAGCGCGGTTCCGTTTATGATCGGAGCGGATATAACTTTTATAAAACGGGAAGAAGATTATTCTATATCTTTTGCATTCAAAAACGAACGTTCTGTAAAGCTTCTTGAAAAATTAAACGAAATTTTTTACAGTTCAGGAACTTTAACTTCTCCGAAAGATCCTTCTACAGAAGGTTTAATAAAATTATTCGGTGAAAATGAAACAATATTTTTAGGATATCAGCGTTTGGGTTATTTAGAAAAAATGCGTGATATAAAGTTTGATATTGGTGTTGTACCTTATCCCAAATTCGATGATAATCAAGAAAATTATATAACTTCATCTCACGATACGACAGAAATAGGAACTATACCGATAACAGTTCAGAACATGAATTTTATAACTACTGTTATAGAAGTATGCAACCGCGAAACCGGTGTATTGGTTATTCCGGAATATTACGAAAACGCATTAAAAGTCAAATATACCAGAGATGAAACATCAGCAATGATGATAGATAT
This sequence comes from Eubacteriales bacterium, assembly GCA_031549925.1. GTDB lineage: Bacteria > Bacillota > Clostridia > Oscillospirales > CAG-272 > JAVBPA01. The sequence goes on along the minus strand of JAVBPA010000006.1, from coordinate 25,915 downwards.
TATTCATGACAATTTCGGTGCGACATTTCCCCTGGCATACGGAACTTCTCTCGGAGGATTTTTACTTAACATTTCGTTTGCAAATCCTTTAGCTTCACATAATACCAATTTTATTTCGGCTTATGATTCAGGAGAAAAAGCAGCTTTAAAACAGCTTGAAAATATGGTTGAAAATTTAATTTCTAAAACGGAGGTCGATTAATTATGGCAATACCTGTATCACTGGAATTATTTTCTGTACGAAACTCATTGGCAGCTGATCTCATCGGAACTTTAAAAAAAGTAAAAAGCTTCGGTTATGATTGCGTAGAATTCGCGGGAGGTCCTGTTCACACAGCAATAGAATATGCAAATGCATTAAAAGAAGCGGATCTTTGGTGTTCCGGATGGCATTATCCTTATGAACCTTTATTTGATGAGGGAAAACTCTTTGATGATGCAGTAAAATTTCATTTAGAAGCGGGTAACAAATATATTATTATGCCTTGGATGCCCGATACAATGCTTAATTCATATGATTCATTGCAAAAAACCGCGGAAAAAGTAAACTTAATATCTGAAAAGTTAAAGAAATATGGGCTCTATACAGGTTATCATAACCATTCGGCGGAATTTTCTATAATACCTGAAACAAATAAAACAATCTGGTCTACTCTTCGCGATTTAACATCTCCTGATTTTATAATGCAGCTCGATACCGGAAACGCAATGCATGGCGGAGCAGATATTAAATCGGAATTATATAATTCTCCCGGACGCGCTCAAATACTTCATTTAAAGCCGTATTCATACAAGAACGGTTATGAAACTATTTTGGGAGATTTGGGAGATGATAACGATTACAGTGAAATATTGAATTTTTGCCGCGAAAAAGGCGGTACTGTTGTATATGTAATCGAATATGAATGTGAAACTCTTTATAATGATCTTGATGGAGTAAAGATTTGTATCGATAATCTAAAAAATAAATACGGTAATTTGCTGTAAGTTTTTATCCGTTCCATTTTTATAAATAATGTATAATTATGGAACGGTTATATATTATGTCGAGAGGTAAAATTTATGGATAAAATTAAAATAGGAATTATCGGGAACGGAATTATCGGAGAACAGCATATTGCAAATTATAGTAATATTCCGGAATGTGATATAACTGCTTTATGTGATGTCAATGAAGAACGTTTAAATTGGATAGGTGACCGGTACAACATAAAGAAACGCTATACTCATATAGGGAAAATGATCGCACAGGAAAAACTGGACGCTGTTGATGTATGTTTACATAACAACATGCACGCTCCTGTTTCTATATACGCAATGGAACACGGTCTTAATGTTTATTGTGAAAAACCGATGTCCGGAACTTATGCCGATTCGCTTGCTATGTATGAAACAATGCAAAAAACCGGAATGAAGCTTCATATCCAACTCGCGTTTTTGTATACCGACGATACACGTGCCGCAAAAAAATTTATAGAAGCTGGTGAACTCGGAGAAATTTATCACATGCGTTCATACGGTTACCGCCGCCGCGGCCGTCCTTTTGTAGACGGTTATGCAACAAAAGAATTTGTTAACACAACTACTTCAGGCGGAGGAGCTTTATTTGATATGGGTGTATATCATATATCGCAGCTTTTGTATTTAACTGATTGTCCTGTTCTTGAAAGAGTTTGCGGAAGAACATATTCCAAACTTCCTATGGATGAAAAAAGACGTGAAGAATCCGGTTATAATGTGGAAGAATTGGGATGCGGCTTTGCTACCTTCAAAAATGGATTGACTATGGATATATTGGAAGCATGGGCGATATATTCTTCATCTTTCCCTCCTTCGATGATAGCAGGTTCAAAGGGCGGAGTAACTCTTGTTCCTTTTAAATTTTATACCGCAATGAACGATATACAAGTAGATTTATCCGCAGACCTCGGAAATATGAATTATTTAAATCATACTGTTTATTCCGAAAATTCCATGTATGACGATTCGCAAAAATTATGGATTAACGCACTTCTGGGAAGAGCACAATTATACCCGACCGCTAAAATCGCACTTGATACACAGCTTATACAAGAAGGTATTTACATATCAACAAAATTGGGACGTGAAGTCACGGCAGATGAAATAAAAGAAATAACAGCCAGCCGTGCACTTAAGATATATAACTTATAGAATACGAAGTACATTTACTTTTTTTGAAAAAAAGTAACAAAAAACTTTTATTATTAGTTTTTTTATCACATATTTTTTTACAATATTTACATTTATGCTTTTGAATTGTGATTTTTGAACAAATACTTGACATAATTTAAAAAATAGAGTATAATAATATAAACCGCACAATTTAATAGACAGGGGCGCTGGATTAAAATCCGGCTGTGATTCACAGTAGTTTTTCTGTGTTGTCCCTTATAACCTGATATGGGTAATGCCAACGTAGGGAGTTTTAGGCGAAATTTTTTCAAGCATATAATTTCTGACTAAAATATTTGTACCGCACCAACCATTTAAAAGGTGCGGTATTTTTATTTAAAAGGAGAAATTTTATGCAAGTAAAAACAGCTGAAAAACTTTATTTTGGTAAAACAAAAATTCTTGCGGAATGTGCAATTATGTGCGCGGCGGCTTCTGTATTATCTTTAATCAAAATTTATGAAGCTCCACTCGGCGGATCGGTTACACTATTTTCAATGGTTCCCATTTTATTAATAGCATTCAGACACGGTTTGATGTGGGGATATGGAACAGCTTTCGTTTATTCGGTTATTCAATTGCTTTTTGGTTTAAGCTCCGTTGCATGGGTACAAACTCCGGAAGGAATTGTATTATGTATTTTATTCGATTATATCTTTGCTTTCACAGTTATAGGAACTGCCGCTGTATTTAATAAAATAAAAACAAATACTATTATAAAAGTTTTATTGGGATCTTTGACAGCTTGTTTACTCCGATTCATTATGCATGTAGTCAGCGGTGCAGTAGTTTGGTACAGCATTACCAAAGAAGGACAATGGAATGATTTGGTTAATAAATTCGGAATGTGGACTTATTCAATTATATACAATGCGCAGTATATGATACCGGAAATTATTATAACTCTTACCGCTGCTTCTGCCGTAGTTACAATATTAAATGTATTAAATAAAAATCATATAAAAAAAGCGTAAAAATAAAAAGTTCTCGTAAAATCAAAAAAATTACGGGAACTTTTCTATATGATTGATGCGTTTTTAATATATTTTTATATTATAGATTTAAAAGCTCTCAAATATTTTTTCGCTATCAATTTCGCACCTGCTTCAGAAGGATGTACGCCGTCATTTGCCCAGTATGTCGGAGCTGTTTTCAATCTAATTGTTTCAGAATCAAAAATACCGTCAAGAGGTATAAAAGCATCTGCGTATTCACGTGCTAATTTTCTTGTTATTTGTATTTTGGGATCCAAATCTATTCTGAAAAATGCTTTATCTTCGGTATAACATAAAAATTGTTCCAAAATAATAATTTTAGCTTTGGTTTTTTCTTTAATTGCTATAAGACACTGGCGGTAACAATCCTCGAAATATTCATGCGGCATCCAATTTTTATCAGCTGATCTATGCCATGTATCATTTACACCGATCATTATCGATATAACATCAGGATTGATGTCAATAGCATCATATTGCCATCTTTCAAGCAACGATTCTGCTCTGTTTCCGCTTATTCCTAAATTTATAAATTCAAATTCTTTATCAGGATATTCATCTTTTATAAACTGTGCCGCATATGAAGCATATCCTCCGCCGAGTTCATGCGGATTTTCTCTCCCTCTACCCGCATCGGTTATACTGTCACCCTGAAATAATATTTTCATGTTAATTAATCCTCCTGTTTTATAAACAAATAACATTTGATTAATTATAAAATATATGATATAATTTGTCAACGATATAAATAATTTATATTTATTGCAAATTGTTTTTCCATTAAATTTCGGTTTAAATAAATCTTTAATATTTTGTATTGTTTAATAATATACGGAGCTTTATATGCGAATATTAAATATAAATAAAAATGATTCCGGGCAAAGGCTTGATAAATTTATAGCAAAAGCTGTTTGGCTGCTCCCGCATACTCTGATGTACAAATTTATCAGAATAAAAAAAATTAAAGTTAATAATAAACGAACAGACCCAGCGTATATTTTATGTGAAGGTGATATTGTCGAATTATATATAAACGAGGAATTTTTCAGCGAAAACCGCGAAACGGCTTTTAAAATAATAAAACCGAATGTTAATATAATTTTTGAAGATAACGATTATATAATATGCGATAAGCATCCCGGGCAGTTGTGCCATACGGGAGATAACGAAAATTCCGATTCTTCTTCCGACAAAGGCGGAACTCTCATCGATAATATAAAAGCATATTTATATCAAAACGGTGAATATAATCCGGATGAAGAAAATTCATTTGCTCCCGCTTTGTGCAACCGTATAGACAGAAATACCGGTGGAATAGTTATAGCTGCGAAAAACGCCGCTGCACTTAGGTATATGAATGAAAAAATTAAATCCGGAAATCTTGTTAAAAAATATATTTGTGCCGTTCATGGTATAATGCCTAAACAAAGCGATACTCTTTTGGGTTATTTATCAAAAGACAGTGATCAAAAAATGGTTACAGTTTATAAAAATCCTCCTCACGGAAATAAATCCGATATCAAAAAGATTATAACAAAATACAAAGTTATTGCTGAAAAAACCAACATAAAAGGTATTGACGAAGCTATATCAATACTTGAAATAGAACTTGTTACCGGACGCACCCATCAAATCCGAGCTCATTTAGCGTCAATTGATCATCCATTATTAGGTGACGGAAAATACGGTATTAACCGTAACGATAAAAAAATCGGATACAAATACCAAGCTCTTTATTCATATAAAGTATCTTTTGATAACAGAAATTATGAAATACCGATTAATAAAATAAATTTTATCCGTGATTTTAATTTATGACATATATTCTTTGTTTGATTTCAGGGATATTATCGGCTCTTCCGATGATATATGACAGCTTATTTTTTCTTTCCTGGATATCCCTCACCCCGCTTTTTTATGTTTTAATAACGAAAACTCCAAAATTCAGACATACACTTGTATGGAGCATGGGATATTATATACCGCTTTATTATTGGTTTTGCGAATTATATCCGATGGATTTTGCGGGTTTTACTCCTGTGCAAAGCATTGGAGTTATTATTTTTTGCTGGCTCGGTTTATCAAGTTTGCAAGGTGTAGGAACTGCTTTTTTAGCTTTGCTTTTTAAATTTATAAAAGGAAAAATTTTTTGGTTATATCCGATTTCTCTCGCTTGCTGTTTCACCCTTCTTGAATGGGCGCAAACTCAAACCTGGATGGGAGTTCCCTTTTTCCGGTTTGCTCTGTCGCAATGCGGAAGACTTGAAATGATACAAAGTGCGTCTTTATTCGGGTCTTTATTTATCGGATTTATTATAGCTTTGGCAAACGGATATTTTGTTCTCGCCTTTATAAAAATAAAAAATGAATATAAAAAACCCCGTATCGGTATTAATTATTACGCGGCAATTGCGGTTTCGATTATTATGGTAAATTTCGCATACGGATATTTATCACTATTATATGAGAATTCAATTGATGAAAACAGCAACAACAATCCAGTGCGAATAGCTTTAATACAAGGAAATATTTCATCAGGTGATAAATGGAACGGAAGTATTTCCGAAACACTTGATATTTATGTAAATCTTACAGAAAATGCTGTACAAGAATATAAACCTAATATAGTTTTATGGCCGGAAACTGTTATAAATGTTACATTGCGCAAATACAATAAGTTATATGACCGTATTAAACAATTAGCAACTGATAACGGAATTATAATAATGACCGGAACTTTTGATAAAATTGAAGATATTGAAAATGGTGAAGTAAAAAATTATAATGCAATTATGACATTTTTAGCTGACGGAACAGTTTACGAAAATCCGTATTATAAAAGACATCCTGTTCCTTTTGGTGAATATCTTCCTATGAGCGGATTATTCAATGCTATACTCCCCGTTGTCGCAAACATGAATTTATTTGATTCTCCTATAATTGCAGGTAAAGATAGCGCAATTACAGAAACTTCATATGGATCTATAGGAGGGCTTGTATGTTTTGATTCTATATATGAAATGCTTGCTGTCGATTCTGTACGTGACGGAGCAGAATTAATAGCTCTTGTTACAAATGATTCATGGTATTATGATTCTGCGGCGGTATACCAGCATAACCGGCATGCTATGTTAAGGGCTGTTGAAAACGGAAAATATGTAATACGTGCGGCTAACACCGGAATTTCATCGATAATTAATCCAAGCGGAAGAATAATTAACTCCCTAAAACCTCTTACCACTGGATATATAACCGGCGAAGTTTATTTTAATAATAAAACAACTTTTTATACAAAAACCGGAAATTTAATTGTACTGGCTTGTTTTATTTTTTATATTATAAAATTAGCTTTTATATTAATCGAAAATTACAAAAGCGGAAATTTTAAAAAGAAAAATTTGAGTAAAACAAAAAAATATAAAAAAAATAAAAAAGCTGTTTATTTTAAAAATAAATAAACCGCAAAAAAAAGCTCTTACACAATTAAAAACAATTGTATCGGAGCTTTTATTTATATTTAATTAGTAAAGTAAAATTTTAATATAAAATCAAAGATACAAATAAAATAAGAAAACATTTATTCATGGCTTTAAAATTATACAATTTCCTGTGAACAAAAATTAATCGCTTACGTAGGGAAGCAATGCGATGTGACGTGCGCGTTTGATAGCGGTAGTCAATTGACGCTGATGTTTCGCACATGTACCGGAAATTCTTCTGGGAAGAATCTTCGCACGTTCACTTATACATTTTTTGAGACGCATTATATCTTTATAATCGATATGTTCGATTTTATCTGTGCAAAACGCGCATACTTTACGGCGTCTGTGATTGAAGCCCGGACGTGAACCTCTGCGGCCGCCGTCTTTGCTGTCTCTGCCGTCTCTTTCGTTATTCATTTATATGAATCCTCCATAATTATAAACTTTAACAATTTTATGAAATAATCAACTGTATCCGGTATATTAATACACACCGAACAAATTAATTTTAAAAAGCTATCCTAGAACGGTAAATCGTCGTCTGCGGACAAATCTATGAATTTTCCCTGTTGATTGCTATCTGACGGAGCTGTAGAATAAGGCGGAGCGGAATAACTGCTTTCGGTAGAATACCGATCACCGCCCGGTGCGCCCGCGGAATCGCTGCGTTCAACAAAACTTACTTCATCCGCTATTATTTCAGTAGACCATCTCTTGTTACCCTGCTGGTCATTCCATGTTCTTGTTTGAACAGAACCCACCACGCAAATAGCTTTTCCTTTTTTAAAGTACTTGGTAACAAATTCTGCCTGCTGTCTCCATGTTACAATATCAAGAAAATCGGAAACAGTAGTACCATCCGGATTTTTGTAACGGCGCTGAACGCCTATACGGAATGAACAAACATAAACTCCCGCTTGTGTTTGTTTAAGCTCCGGATCAGCCACAAGATGACCAATCAATATAACTTTATTTAAGCTTGCCATTGATGTTTAACCCTCCGCCTAAATCAGGCGTCTATTTCATCAGATTCGTCAGCTTCTACGGAAATTTCTTTTTGAGAGCTGTCTGCAATATTGGCGTTATATTCTTGTTTGGGAGGATTTCCTGATTCTTCGTCTTCAATAACCAATTCAATAGGCGGTGTACTAATTTTTGCCGCTGCTTCCGCCGAGTTTGCGTTTGCATGATCTACCGCAACTATCATAGAACGCATAATACCTTCTGTGATATTAAATACACGCTGAAGTTCAACCGGAAATTCATGCGGTGCTTTAAATGTTGCCAAAACATAATAACCTTCCGATATATCATTTATAGGATATGCGAAACGGCGTTTACCCCATTCGTTGCATCCTGTAAGTTCTCCGGAATCGCTTATCATTTTTGTAAACTTTGCTACCAGGTTTTTTACACCTTCTTCGCCTAAATTAAGATCACATATGAATATCGTTTCATAGGACCCCATTAAATTTTCCTTGTTTTGTGCCATTTTAAAACCTCCTTATGGACATATGTCCGCGTAAAATATCCGCGGCAAGGAGTTGACTTCATTTTGTCAACTTATTAATTATATATTACTTTTTTATATTTGTCAACATTTTTTCCAAAATTTCATGAAAAAAGCTGTGCAAAAACACAAAATATTTAAAAATTAATTGTGTAAAAATAAAAATGTAAAACCGGTAAAAAAAATTAAAATTTTTATTTGTTTATAAACCATTTTATAAAAATAAGAATTCCTTCAATGTTTATTGCACTTTCCCACGGACGATAAAATGTGCCTGCTTTTTCGTTATTATTAAAATATTCGCTCCAAACATGTGTATCTCCCGCAACTTTTAAAGCGAGTGAATATAGTTTCCAAGCTATTTCGGATATTTCATCAATACCGCTCATCGCACGCAAAGCCAAACCGTAATCATAACCCAAACATATACTCCCTTCCGGGCGGGAAGGAAGAGTCCCCGTTGAATCAAAATCTTTTGCCATTTCTATTACCGATTCTTTTAAATCTTCAGGAACAATAATTTCAGAATTTATAAAATACGGCATCAGCATGACGGGTTTTAATATGTATATACTAGTATTAGGTTCAGTTCTGTTTTTGATGAATTCATCATTCGTTTGACAGTTGGGACATATATAACGCGTATCATAAATTCGTTCGCTCCATCCGAAATGACCGCAGCCGCCTTGACAAACTCCATGACGGAAACGCGGCATTTCATCCCAGCGAGGCATTTCACGGATTGGATTATTAGTTATCAATATATTTCCGCGCATAAAATTGTTTCTGTAAGAAGCTTTGCATTTATTTATGATTTCTGTTATTTTATTTTTATCTATAATATCAAACTCATATGATATATCATATTTTTTAAATGCTTCGAAAGCGCGTAACGCACCTTCTATAAATAAAAGCGTAGCTTCTGAGGAACCGTGATTCATTACATCCCGAGGTAAAATTCCCCCTGCGATATATGTTTCATCCCCGTTAAAAGGAAGCATATTATCAATTAATTTTTCGCATTGAGCTTTTATAGCCCAAATAACCATCGAATATGTTTCTTTTATTAAATTAACACTATCTTCTTCATTCAGGTAAGGAAGAATATCAGTTAACATCAATGTAAGATAACCTGTTATTTCACTATCGTCATTTTCATGAACATGTTTTGTTCCGAAGAATCCCAATCCCTGAGCATTTGCTACAAAACCGGTATGCAAATATTCGTTATTAAAATATTTGAATAAAGCAACAGCTTCGTTTATCATACCCATAGCAAGCATTCCGCGCATAACTCCGTAATTATCGCGTACATATCCCAAATGATAAGGATATCCGGCAATTTCTCCTCCGGAAGAATCCTGCTGAACGCGAACTGAAACCATTGTGGATTCTATTGTTTCAAGCAATAATTCACGGTTTGGTATTGAATCCGGCAAATTATTTATATCAATTGATTTTTTTATATTGCTATAACTCTTATTAAAAAAGTTTTCCCAATCCTTATGTCTGGTTCTTTCCGCTTCGGTAAAATCAAGTTCTAACGCATATTCCAAATTTTCGATAAGAGATGAATATGTAAATCCGCCGGCTGCGGTCATTAATCCTTTTCCGTTAATTGATATATTATAAATTTTATTATTTTTTTCAATTATAAAATCCCCCCGTAAAACGAGAGCGCAATATATAAATTCCGGTAAAGGATATGTGTTATAAACAGGTGTTCCCTGTTTTATTTTTAGGAGTAATGTTGTCATTCCGTATCTGTTTGATATATCATAAACATCAACATAATCATGTATTTTTATTGAAAAATCAGCTTTACCGCAAATATTACGCATAAATACGGGCATATTTGAAACCGTAATATCTTTTAATTCGGCTTTTTCATTTTTATGTATATAAATATCACCGTATATACGATCTGTAATATAATCGTTTTTATTTATTAATTCGAAAAGAGTAGGAGCTGTATAACAAGGAAGCATTAATTGAAAAATATCCGCTCCTTTTAAATATGCGATAACTTTTCCGTTTCCCGCAGCGTAAATCGGATTTACCATTATTTTTACCTCATTTTTATATAAAAATATAAATAGCTTTTTTATTGATAAATATTTAAATTCCGAATAAATGATACAACCGAAAAATGATATTGTCAACATTTTAAACCGAATAATTTTATTTAATATTAGTTTGATAAAAAAATCCGCAAAAAGAAAATCAAAAAATTTATAACGATAAAAGGTTTTTATAAAAAAATAAAAAACAACGGCTATATCATTGAAAACCGTTGCTTTTTATGTTACAATTCCGAATAATCCGTTCATAAATATATAAAACGTTAAATCCGGACATATTATAAATTGGCAGGGATAGCTGGACTCGAACCAGCGAGTGCAAGAGTCAAAGTCTTGTGCCTTACCGACTTGGCTATATCCCTATCTGCATTTTACAGCTTGATTAGTATACCATAATTAATTTAACATGTCAAGCTATTAATTAAACAAATTTAATATTTAAATATATGTTTTAAATAATGAGAGGTAAAAAAATGGACAAAAATATTCTTGTAGGAGTAAATTATTTTTCCGGATGGTGGCGTCCTCTTCCAAACAAATACATAATAAAAGGTAAAGACTGGCGTATGGATTATAAAGAAAGGATACCTCTTCTCGGTGCGTACAACGATTCCGAGACAATGGACGCGGAAATAATCGCGGCTTCTGATTATGCAATAGATTATTTTCAATTTTTATGGTATGTGGAAGAACCGGAAAGGCATCCTCACGGTAAACGATTAAATGACGGACTCCGTAATTTTTTAAATTCTCCGTTTAATAATAAAATGAAATTTTGTTTGGAATTTTGCAATCATCCTCCCTTTGAATTAACAAATGACGAAATTTGGAAACAAACATGTATTTTTTGGACTGATATTATGAAACATCCTTCATATTTACGTATTGAAGGAAAAGCGGTTTTTAAAATACACGGATATGATTATTTTAAAGCACAATGCGGAACGGTGCAAAAATATAAAAAATATATTAATATTTTAAGAGAAACGGCACAAAAAAACGGAGCAGGAGAACTGCTTATCGGAGCGGGAATAACTTCAATGAAACCTTTTGATATATCGGAGGAAATATATTATAAAAACCTCGATTGGGTAGGAGCGTATATGTGGGTTCCGGATTATCCGCAAAAAGAAGAATTATATCCATATGAAAAACTAGCTTCGGGTTCTATTGAATTTTTACGGGGATGGAAAAATGCTTCGCTTCCTTATGCTCCTTATATTCCGGCGGGATGGAATCCGCGTCCTTGGGGTGATCCGAGAGCTGCATTTGAAAATCCTTCTTATGAACAGCTGACAAATATTTTATATACTATAAAAGAAATGTTGCGAAACGGAGATTCATATAATATAGCAAATAAAAAAATGCTTACAATATATGCATGGAATGAATTCGGAGAAGGTGGATATTTAGCTCCCACTGCAGGTGAGGGTTATTTGAAACTTGATGCTGTAAAAAATATTTTTTCATAAATTTTATAAAATAATAATATTCGATTACCACATTAAATATTTTCATGAACTCTATTGACAATCACGCGACAGTGTGCTATAATCATATCATAACGAAGCGCGGTTATATAATATGTTTATCCGTAAAATATTGATAAGGGTTATACGAAAGTAGGTGATTGAATTTGAACTTGGGAATTTATAACGAATACATACCGGGATCTGTTTTGAAAAAACATGATATGGGAAACGTTACCGGAAGAGAATTTTTAAATAAAATTTTTTATATAACTGACGGTATAATGCTTTCTCAAATCAGAGAAATAACCGGTGTGGACGGCTCTACTTTACAAAATTGGGTTAAACGGGGTTGGGTAGCCAATACTGTAAACAAAAAGTATACTAAAGACCATCTTGCAAGAATTTTGATTATTAATATGCTGCGTGATACTTTGATGCTTGAGCGTATCGATTTCCTCTTAAAATATATAAACGGAAGCGTTAACAACCGGGAAGACGATATAATTCCGGAATCACAGCTTTATGGATATATTTGTGACATAACCGATTGCTTAATGTCAGAAAATAAAAATATAATTGTAGAAAAAACAAAAGATGAAAGTGAAAAAATAAATAAAAGCGAAACTTTGCAAAACATAATAAAAATATATACAGAAGATTATGTAGAAAAAATGGCTGGAGCACGCAGGCGTTTGCACGCGGGGCTTGAAATTATTGTAATTGCTTATTATGCTTCTTCAATTCAGGCATATTCTAATAATTTATTTGATATATTACAGAAGAAGGGGTGATTGTTATGATGGAATGGTACAATTCACTTAGCAGTTTACAAAAAATTTTCGCATATATAGCAATCCCGTCAACTGTAGTATTACTACTTCAGACACTGTTATTTTTATTTGGAATCGGCAACGGAGATTCCGACGCAGATGGAGATCCCGATACAGGAGACGATGGTTTAGCTTTATTTTCTGTAAGAGGAATAGTTGCGATGCTCTGTGTAGGAGGATGGAGCGGAATAGCTTTACTCCAAACATCGTTAAATAAAATTTTAGCAATTATAATAGCAATATTATGCGGTGTAGCAGCTCTTATAGGAATTTCATTATTGATAAAACTGTTAATGAAACTGCAATCAAACGGAAATATCGAATTATCGAGTGCTATAGGTAAAACAGGTCAAGTTTATATACCAATCCCCGCCGCTATGAAAGGAACAGGTAAAATAAACATAGTTTTACAAGAAGTATATTCAGAAATTTCAGCAATGACAAACGATACGGAAACTATAAAAACAGGTGAAATAGTAAGAGTTGTTTCGACAGACGGTATCGGAATGTTGGTTGTAGAAAGAGTTTATAAAAAATTAAATACTGAAGAAATTCAAATTAAAAATTAATATAATGAGGTGACAAAAATGCCCGGTGATGTAAGTTCTTTAGCATTAATAACAGTAATAGCGATACTTATTTTCACTACGTTTATTATACTGTTATCACGCTACCGTAAATGCTCTTCCGATAAAATCATGGTTATATACGGTAAAGTAGGTTCAAACAAGGACGGTTCTCAAAGATCAGCCAAATGTATTCATGGCGGAGCCGCTTTTATATGGCCGGTGTTTCAATCATATGAATATCTTGATTTAACACCTATATCTATAACTGTTGATTTAAAAAACGCACTTTCAAAACAAAATATACGCGTAGATGTTCCCTCCCGTTTTACTGTAGGTATTTCAACTGAAATCGGAATTATGCAAAATGCAGCGGAACGTTTGCTCGGATTAAAACATGATGAAATACAAAATTTGGCAGAAGATATTATTTTCGGACAGCTCCGTCTAATTATTGCCACAATGGATATTGAAGAAATTAATACAGATCGCGATAAATTCCTTGATGCTATTTCATCAAACGTCGAAACAGAACTTAAAAAAATCGGATTAAGATTAATTAACGTAAACGTTACAGATATAAACGATGTTAGCGGATATATCGAATCTCTCGGTAAAGAAGCAGCTGCAAAAGCTATTAACGAAGCTAAAGTATCGGTTGCTGAAAACGAAAAACGCGGAGCTATCGGAGCTGCTAATGCGACTCGAGATCAGCGTGTAAACGTATCAAAATCGGATTCTGAAGCAATAGCAGGAGAAAATGAAGCAAAAGCCCGTATAGCGGATTCAGATGCGACAAGACGCGAAAAAGAAGCTGAAGCCCTTCGCCGTGCTAAAGCCGCAGAAATGATTAAAGAAGCAAAAGCAAAAGAAGAAGCTTATATTGCTCAGCAAGCAGCGGAAGTTGCGCGTGCGCAATTTGAAAAAGCTTCTTTGGAAGCTGATATTATGGTAAAAGCAGAAATCGAAAAAAGAAAAATCGAAATCGAAGCCGAAGCAGCTGCCGAACGCCAGCGTATACAAGCAAAAGGTGAAGCAGACGCCATATTATTAAAACGCGAAGCGGAAGCAAACGGTATCCGCATGACCTTGACAAAACAAGCCGAAGGTCTCGATGAAATTATGCGTGCCGCAGGCGGACACGCGGACGACGCTATTAGATTAATGGTAGCTGATAAACTTGAAGAAATAGTTAAAATCCAAGTAGAAGCTATTAAAAATATCAAAATCGACCGCGTAACTGTTTGGGACAGCGGAAACAATACAGGAGACAAAAGTTCAACCGCAAACTTTATACAAGGACTATACAAATCTGTTCCTCCTCTGAACGAATTGTTTGATTTAGCGGGAATGAAGCTTCCGGACTATTTAGGCAAAGCAAATCTTCCGGAAAATACGGAACAAGTATAATTCTATAGTAATATAAGATATGGCTTATTCAAAAAACATTGAATCAGAAGCGGTAAAAAGTTATATAAATCGAAATAAAACGATAAAATTAACCGTATATGGATTTTGTATTGCCGCAGCCTTTGCGTTAATTATTAATTATATTGCAAATGGAACATATTATTATTTATTAATACCTCTGTTTGCCATCGCTGCTCTGACATATTTGTTAAACATTTCTTCTTTCTTTGACAAGACATGGGACGGATTGATAATAGATAAACAAAAGCAATATACAAACGCAAAGACAATAAAAATGGTTTTGAAGCATCATGAACACCCTCTCGATAAAGAAGGTCATAAAATTGCATATATCCGAACTATTCTATCGGTTCAGCGAGACGATGGAAAAATAATAAAATACATCGATGTAGATGATGATGAATCAGCAAGATTATGTTATTTTAACAGAGGGGAAAAAGTCAGGCATCATAAAGGTTTCAAGCTTCTCGAAAAAGAAGATAAAAGTCATGACAGATATGTAATTTGCCAGTTTTGCCAAAAACTCGTTTTAAAAGAAAATGACAATTGCGACAAATGCGGAATGATATTATTTAAATAATTTTGTATTTTCACCGCAAAAAAAGATTTTTCTAAATTTGATTAATAATAAAACTTCTTATTAAT
Source organism: Eubacteriales bacterium (assembly GCA_031549925.1). Taxonomy (GTDB): domain Bacteria; phylum Bacillota; class Clostridia; order Oscillospirales; family CAG-272; genus JAVBPA01. The sequence continues at coordinate 10,710 of JAVBPA010000006.1, read as the reverse complement.
TTTAAACAATTAAAATATAAGTGTTATTATAATTGAATCGAAAAATCTTTTTTATTTTTTATTTATAAATTTCGGGAAGAAACGAAACATCAATTGTGTTTTTTATATATTTCATAAATTTTTCATACGAAACACTAGCTCCTTTGTAAGTCACCACTCCGTGCGAAGAAGCAAATGCTTCCGTAACATCTGAAAATAAATAAACCCGATTTTCGTAAAATGATTTATCATAATAAAACAAAGTCGGATTAAAAATCGGATTTTCAACAAATGTATCCGGTCCCTCTTTCACTATATCAAATGTAAATATTCCGCCAATCATATTAAAATCATTTGACATTTCGGCAACTATATTACCGAGAGAATATACACACAAGGTTTTATTTTTCTTATCTTCTGAAATAATCCATTCAACCGGTTGTATAACATGAGGATGATGTCCTATAATAACATCTGCACCGAGTTCACACATTAAAGACGCATATTTTTTTTGTTTTTCGTTTGGTGAAAAAGTATTTTCATCTCCCCAGTGAACAGATACAATTACAATATCTGATTCCTTTTGTGCGGTAGGTATTTGCTTTTTTATTATTTCTTCGTTAATATAAGGAATAATAACTCCGGTATCATTCCTGTCAATACCGGAATTTGTTCCGTATGTGTATGAAAGGAACGCAATTTTTATATCATTTTTTTCGTATATACGGTGAGTGTATTCATTTTCGTTTAAATAATCGCCGAGAGTGAAAACATCCGTATTATCCCGCCAAAAATTTATCGTATCAATAAGTCCCCTCGCTCCCCAGTCAAGCATGTGATTATTTGCTACATTCACTAAATTGAATCCGATTTCCGCTATATCATATCCCATATCCTGAGGAGTATTGAAACGTGGATAATATGATATATTAAAGTTTCCTCCCGCCATCAAAGTTTCCTGATTTATAAAAGCTATATCCGCTTTTTCTATAAGATCTGTAATTTCGGAATATTGATGCTTAAAATTGTATGTCCTGCCTGTTTCTGCCGCATATTTTTCAGCTTCTCTTAAATTTCCGAAATAAGTAATATTGTCCCCTACAGCTAAAAAAGAAACTTTGTGCTTTTCATATACCGGTTTTATTGTTGGTATTTCCGTATTACCCGTTTGTTCCGATGATTTTTTTCCTGTATCAGCATCGGAAACAAAAGATGGTGATATTATTTTTGTTACATTATCACCGTCTTTTTCTTTTGTATTATATTTATTTTTATTACAAGCTGAAAATGATATAACAATAATAATTATTATCTTCAAGAAAAGAAATAAGCTAAAATATAATTTTTTCATTTTATATAGGTTTTTCTTATTTAAAGTACAAAACACCTGCTTCAAATATTCTTTGATTTTTATTGCCTTTTATATTAATCGCTAATGTATCGTCAATACGTTCCGTGTGCCCCATTTTACCGAATATTCTGCCGTCCGGACTAAATATCCCTTCTATAGCGCAAAGAGATGAATTAGGATTATATTTAGATTCCATTGTAGGAATACCTTCCGGAGTACAATATTGCGTAGCCACATTGCCTTTATCAATTAAATCTTTCAGCGTTTCGTTGTTAGCTATAAATCTTCCTTCTCCGTGAGATATCGGTATAGTGTGTATTTCGCCCGGTTCACAAAGAGCCATCCAGGGAGATTTAACGGAAGATACGCGGGTATTTACAATCAAAGCCTGATGTCTTCCTATGCTGTTAAATGTAAGCGTAGGGCTTTCTTTATCCATTACAGGCAAAATTTTTCCGTAAGGCAATAATCCGGATTTAATTAAAGCTTGAAAACCGTTGCAAATACCCAAAGCTAATCCTTCTCTGATATCAAGCAAATTTGTTACCGCATCGCAAATTTTCGGAGAACGTAAAATTGCGGTTATAAATTTACCTGATCCGTCAGGTTCGTCCCCTCCTGAAAATCCTCCCGGAAGCACAAGTATTTGCGCTTGTTTAATTTTTGCGGCTAATGCGTCAATCGATTCCGCAAGCATTTTAGAATTTAAATTACATAAAACAAAGATATCGGCTTCCGCTCCGGCTTTTTCAAAAGCACGCGCAGTGTCATATTCACAGTTTGTTCCCGGGAAAACAGGGATTATGATTTTCGGACGGTTAGTTTTTATACTTGGTTTTATATTGCTTCTTGCGGTGTATGATATTACTCCGGTTGTTTTTTCTTCAACATTTTGGGGTTTTACAGGAAATACATCGCTGAGAGTTGATTTCCATATTTCCAATATTTCATTTAATTTAACAGACGAATTTCCAAGTCTGATTTCCGGTTCCGTTATAGTATGTCCGATTAATCTTATATTATCAATAAATTCTGCCGATTCTATTATAACCGAACCGTATTTCAAAGAAGTTAATTCTTCCGGGTAGAAATTCTCAAAAACAAAACCAATATTATTTCCGGCGCACATTTTTAATATCGCTTCCGCAGTTCCGCCGTTTGTTAGTGTGTAAGCTGCTTTTATTTTCTTTTCATCGTTTAAATTGCCGATTTGGTTATATATATTTATAATTTCGTTTTTGTCAGGCAGCATATCCGAATTTATTTTAGGTTCAAGCAGATAAACATAACTGTTGCTGTTTTTAAATTCATTTGATATAATTTTATCGATTTCAGATGTGCCAACCGCAAAAGAAACAAGTGTAGGCGGTACATCGAGATTTTCGTATGAACCGCTCATACTGTCTTTTCCTCCGATAGCGGCTGATGCAAAATCCAATTGTGCCCGGTAAGCTCCGAGCAGCGCAGCCAGAGGCTTTCCCCATCTTGCCGGATCATTTCTCAATTTTTCGAAATATTCCTGGAAAGTCAGATATATATTTTTATAATCAACACCTGCCGCAACAAGCTTTGTAATACTTTCCAAAACAGCTAGGTAAGAACCGATGTAAGGAGAAGATTTGCTTATATAAGGATTAAATCCGTATGCCATAACAGAAACGGTTGTTGTTCCGCATAAATTTTGTAAGGGAATTTTTGCAGCCATGTATTGAGACGGTGTTAATTGATATTTTCCTCCGTGCGGAAGAATTACGGTTGCTGCTCCGATTGAAGAATCAAAACGTTCGGACAAACCTTTTTGAGAACAAATGTTTAAATCTCCCGCTATAGCGGTAAATATATTTTTTAAATTGTTTTCATTTGTATCTATATCTGTTTTAACAGCAGAATTTACATATATTTCTCTGTTATCATATAAAGGAATATAAACATCAGAATGTTTATCAGCACCGTTTGTATTTATAAAATCACGCGATATATCTACTATTGTATTTCCGTTCCATTCCATTTTCAGCCTGTTATCATCGGTTACAAATGCTATTGCAGTAGCTTCAAGATTTTCTTTTTCTGCGTATTTTATGAATTTTTCGGTATTTGATGCGCATACAACAACAGCCATACGTTCCTGAGATTCTGATATAGCAAGCTCTGTTCCGTCTAAACCCTCATATTTTTTCGGAACTTTTGACAAATCTATACAAAGACCGTCAGCAAGTTCTCCGACAGCTACAGAAATTCCTCCCGCTCCAAAATCGTTGCAGCGTTTTATTAGGTGTGTAACTTCCGGATTGCGGAATAATCGCTGTATTTTTCTTTCTACCGGAGCGTTACCCTTTTGTACTTCCGCTCCGCATGAAGCAAGCGACTGAGAATTATGCGCTTTTGATGAACCTGAAGCTCCTCCGCATCCGTCGCGCCCTGTTCTTCCTCCGAGAAGTATAACAATATCACCGGCTATCGGTTGTTCTCTTACAACATTTTTTTCCGGAACCGCTCCTATAACCGCTCCAATTTCAAGTCGTTTTGTAACATAATCCGGATGATATATTTCATAAACTCCGCCTGTCGCGAGTCCTATTTGATTACCGTATGAACTATACCCGTTTGCGGCTGTAACAGTCAATTTGGATTGCGGAAGTTTTCCTTTCATGGTTTGTGCAACCGGTATACGCGGATCAGCCGCTCCTGTGACACGCATTGCCTGATATACATAAGCTCGTCCGGAAAGAGGATCACGAATCGCTCCTCCGATACATGTGGCTGCTCCTCCGTAAGGCTCAATTTCCGTAGGATGATTATGTGTTTCGTTTTTAAACATCAAAAGCCAGTTTTCTTCACCCTGCGGAGTATTTACTTTTATTTTGACGGAACAGGCGTTAATTTCTTCAGATTCGTCAAGATTTTTTAAAGCACCTGTTTTTTTCAAATATTTTGCGGCAATAGTCGCTGCGTCCATCAAAGTTATGCTTTTGTTTTTTGTTGTATAAATAATTTTCCGCTTTTCCATGTAGTCGTCATATGTTGCTTTTATTATAGGGTCATCGATTTTAACATCATCTAATATAGTTAAAAATGTTGTATGACGGCAATGGTCAGACCAATAAGTGTCAAGAAGCTTTAATTCTGTTATAGTAGGATTACGTTTTTCCGTATTTTTAAAATACTCTCTGCAAAATTTAATATCGTCGATATCCATTGCGAGACCGTATTTTTTAATTAAATCACAACAAACGGAATCAGTGGCAGATATAAAATCATCTATAATGTCCACTTTATCCGGTATTTCATATTCTTCATTGAGAGTTTGAGGTATTAAAAGCGTTGTTTCACGGCACTCAACCGGATTTATAATATAATTTTTAATTTTTTCAAATTCGTCTTCTGTTATATCTCCGCCGAAAATATATATTTTAGCGGTTTTTATCTTTGGACGAACGCCTTCCGCTAAAATTTGAATACATTGTTCGCATGAATCGGAACGCTGATCGAATTGCCCGGGTAAATATTCCACAATAAGAATATGTCCCGAATATTCCATTTCACGGGAGGCAATATCTGTTTGAGGTTCGGAAAAAATTGTGGGAACTGCTTTTTCAAATATATTTTCACTTATATCCTCGGCAAAATAACGGTTAACAAATCTAACCGATTCCAACGAATTGATGAGAAGATTTTTTTGTATATCATATAACATTGATTTTGCTTCATTGTCATGTCCCTGCCGCCGTTCCACATAAATCGTATAAACCATTTTATTGCATCTCTCTTATATATTATTTATTTTATATATTAATGTCCGCGTCGCCGTCTTTTGTTATATAATGGCTCCTTACACCAAGTTCGCTCATCCATCCTCTTACGACGATTGTTTTCCATATGTGCGTATCATAACCTTTTCCGGCATTGTTTTCCCAAAGCCAGAGGGGTGTACACCACAAACAAACGTTTGGAGAAACTTTTTTATAAAAATCAAAATCCGCTCCATTTTGTCCGTGATGTGCCATTTCGACAATATCACAATGAAGATCATTTCCGTACATTTGAACACATCTCTGCCCCGCTTCAACTCCGAGATCTCCTGTTATAAGAAAAGTTTTATCCCCTATATACATTTTTAACACTACCGAAGAATTGTTTACGATATTTACATTAATATTTTCATCATATGTCCATAAAACATCAAAATAAACAGAACCGATATTTATTCTTTCACCGATTTTTAAAATATGTACATATTCGGAAATACAAGGAATTTTTGTATTAAATATTGATAACGTTACAGATTCACTTCCATCAGGAATATATTTATTGAAATATGAAATATCCGGGAAATTATAATATACTGATAATATTTCAAGACCGCAAAAATCATCATAAGATATAACTTCGCAAAAAGCGTCAATATGATCGAGATGAGGATGGGTTAATATCCAAGCGTGAACAGTTCCGCCGTTTAAATCCTTTATATATTGTACCAATTTTTTTGCGTCGGCTGTTAATCCGCCGTCAATTACGATACATTTTCCATCATCTGTTTCGATTACATAAGACATCATTTGGGTTGATGTAACTCCGCTGAGCTGATGTATAATATTTTTATTTTGCATTATCAAAACCTGTTATAATATTTCCGTCATGGGAATCCGGCAAAACCGGAATTATAACACCTTTCATATCAATATTATTTTTATCGGTTTTTATTTTATATTCACAAAAATTTTCAGAGTGTCCGTATAAATATCCATTTTCGTGTTTTTCAATTAAGACTTTAACCGGTTTATTTTTGTTGACAATATCCGAAAGCAATTCAAATTTTATTTTTTCCTGTATTTTAACAAGTTCTTCCGCACGCGCCTTTTTTTCGGATTCGGATATTTTATTTTTCATATTATAAGCTTCTGTTTTAGGACGCGGAGAAAAAATGAAGTTATGAATATGTAAAAATTTTATATTTTTTATAAATTCAAGCGTTAAATTAAAATCCTGTTCACTTTCGCCGGGAAAACCGCAGATTATATCCGCTGAAAGCATAACTGAAGGTATTTTCTTTTTTATATATTCTAAATATGAATACGCTGTATCTGCATTATATTTTCTTTTCATTGCACCTAAAGTTGTATTGGAACCGCTTTGCAAAGATATATGAAAATGAGGCATAAAATGTTCGTTATCAAAAACAGAATCGATAAATTCATTTCTCAAAAAAGCCGGATCCATTGATCCGAGTCTTATACGTTCGATATTTTCGATACTGTTTATTTTTTTAATTAAAATATCTAATTCTTTTCCGTAAGCTGCGGTTTCAATTCCCGTCAAAACTACTTCACGGCATTTTTTTGAAGCTAATACTTGTATTTCGGATATAATATCATTTTGCGGACGCAGGATGACTTCCCCGCGGATTTTGGGAATCACACAGTAAGAACAAGCACCATTACAACCGTCTTCTATTTTTATATAAGAACGCACACGGTCGAATCCCGTAATTTTTTCAGTTTTTATATAATTACAAAACAAATCAAAAGTGCCATCCAAAACAATAGGTACATCTGGTTTTATACCGTTGAATAAAATATCCAAGGCAACAACCGCAAGCCGTGTTTTGTCACGGCTTCCCCCGATTATATCTGCTGCCTTCATATCGGTTATTTTTTGTATATCAAGCTGGGATGAACATCCTAAAACCGCTATAACAGCATTTTTATTTAATAATTTACAGCGGCGTATTAATTGCCTTGATTTCCGTTCGCTTTCCGCTGTAACAGCACATGTATTTATGATATATAAATCGCAGATTTCGTTGCTTTCTTTTAAAACAATTCCCTTTTCGATTAATTTTTCATAAATAACGCGGCTTTCGTATTGATTTACCCGGCAACCCAGAGTTATTATTGCAGCCGAATACTTTTTATCTGTAATATTATGATCCATATAAATTATTATAAACTATATAATATATAAGGTCAATATAAAAATGTAAATCAAATATTAAATATGAACATATTTACTTGATATATACAATTATTTTGATTATAATTAATAACAGAAGTTTATATTAAAAAGGATTTTAAAATGGGAAATTTAAATATAATAAATCATCCTCTAATACAGCACAAGCTTTCGATTATGCGTGATAAAAATACAGGTCCTAAAGATTTTCGTCAATTATTAGAAGAAATAACAATTTTGATGGGATATGAATTAACACGCGATTTGCCTATTGAAGATATTGAAATCGAAACTCCTGTAGCACAAATGACAGCAAAATCTATTTCAGGTAAAAAGCTAGCTATTGTTCCTATACTTCGCGCGGGATTGGGAATGGTCGACGGTTTATTAAATTTAATTCCCGTTGCTAAAGTAGGTCATATAGGTATATACCGCGATAATGAAACTCATCTTCCGGTAGAATATTATTGTAAGCTTCCTTTCGATATCGAAAACCGGCTTGTAATAGTTGCGGATCCCATGCTTGCGACAGGAGGAAGTTCTTCTGACGCAATAACTATTCTTAAAAAACGAGGTTGTAATAATATTCGTTTGCTTTGTCTTGTAAGCGCACCGGAAGGTGTCGATAAAATGATGAAAGATCACCCAGATGTCGATATTTACACCGCGGCTTTGGATTCTCATTTGAATGAACACGCTTATATAATTCCCGGCCTCGGTGATGCCGGCGACAGGCTTTACGGAACAAAATAGAATAAATAGTTTGTTTAAAAAATAATTATACATGTACTTTTTTCAAATAAACAAAAAAGCTATTATTTTTTAATCATTTTTTTATATATTTTATAATGATTATTGAAAAACATATTGCAATTTATATAATACTGTGTTATAATAGTAGCGTTGTGCAGTTGAACATAAATTGTGATAACACATTATTTATTACATGCTAATTAAATTGGACGGTCCTCTGCAGCTCCTGTATGAACGTCCTCGATTTTCCGTTTTATACGGTCGTTTTATTATAACGAAGGAGGAAGCCGAATTTATGGATAAAATCCAGGCTTTACAGAGTGAACAGTTAAAAGAGTCTGTTCCGGAACTCAATATCGGTGACAGTGTGAAGGTTTACAACAAAATCAAGGAAGGCGCTAAAGAAAGAGTTCAGGTTTATGAGGGAACTATTATAGCGCGCAGCGGAGGCGGTTTGACAGAAACATTTACAGTACGCCGCATTTCTTACGGTATCGGCGTAGAAAAGATATTTCCAGTCCATTCCCCGTTTGTTGAAAAAGTTGAAATCATACGCCGCGGTAAGGTAAGACGGGCTAAACTTTATTATCTCCGTGATCGTGTCGGTAAACAATCAAAAGTTAAAGAAAAGATATAATCTGTAAAGAAACATAAGTTAATACAAAAAATTTTTGCGGTCACCGGAAGTTTTTCCGGTTATCAGTTATAAACCGACAAATTCACATAAATCCTATTATTTTAGGCAGCTATATTTTTCTGCCAAATCTCTGGATTTATGTGAATTTTTGCTACTAAGTATCTTATTACAAATTATTAAACGGGGGCTGTTTAATTTATTTATGTATAATATGAAATTAAAAAACATTACGAACAAAGCTTTTTTCATAATTTTAATTTCGGTAATATGCTCATCATTTATATCTTGCTCCGATAATATACCCGATACAACCGGAACAGGGATTATTATAGGAGAAGAAGGATGGCTTTTTGACGAAAACAGTATTGAATATAAAAATTATATAGAACAGAAACTGTTTTCTGACGAAGAACTTGAAAAGATATTATCGGTTATTAAAAATAAACGTTCTTTTTTTGCTAAAACCAACACCGATTTAATTATGGTTATAATCCCTGACAGAATGAATATTTATTCCAGCAAATTACCATCTGATATTAAAAATAAAAAAGGAACCGAAAACAGAATCACTCAAGTTTACAATTATATAAAGAAAAATACCCGTGTCACAATGGTTGATATGACAGAGCTTTATACTATGAACAGTGCGGCATTTGATTTGTATCAAAGAACGGGAGCTAATATTTCTGAAATGGGAGCCTATCTCGCCTATACAGAAATTGTTAAAGCGGTAAATACTTTAAATATAGCTAGTTTAAATTTAGCGGCTTTTGATAAATTTAATATTAGTATTGCGGACGATGAAGGATTGGAATATGCTTCACTTATAAACAGTGTTTCAAAATTTAAAAATAAAACTATATCACTGACATATAAAGATGAAATACCGTATGAAAAACAAAATACAAGCGAATCTAATATATCGGTAACTACAATTTCCGAAGATAAAAGAAATAAAGATTACAGATATACAAATCTAATTTTATACGGAACAGAAAAAAACATTGATGCAATTAATAAATTTACATCATTGACATTTAAAAGCATAGTATATTCAACGGGATTTAATACAGATGCTTCGGTAACTTTAGAATATAAACCTAATCAGGCAGTTTTTTTAATATCTGAAAGTGAGCTTGATCTTCTGCTTACCAGCGAATCGCAAAATATGGATATGTTTGAAACTAAAAATGAAAATAACGATAATCCCGCTTCTGTAGAACCTGTAAAAAATGAAGATGATCCTATTCCTGAATCGCTTGAATTAATCCCTCCTGATGAAAACACGCTCGCAACTCCTATAGTTACGGGGAAGAGATTTTCCGATAACGAAAGACTGGCTGTAGCCGGAGTTACAGAAGCAGGATCAACTCTGTATATTACGGGAAGCAGTGACGATTCATATACATACTATTGCGAAAACGGTATATTTTTACTTGACATATATTGCAAAAGTGATGTTCAGGAAATAATTATAACCGCAAAAACCGAAGGTAAAAAAGATAGTTCTCCCATAACTGTCACAATTAAATCAAATATGCGCCGCGGAAACAAAGGTGCTTTTGTCGGTCTTTCGGGTCATATTCATATAAACGAAACCGCAAATGATTATCTTGCTGTTAATACATATTCGGAAACTGCGGCAAAAAATATGCGGAACAGATTTGAACGTATATTAAAAAATATTCAGGAAGTTTCTCCTAATACTAAGCTTATAATAATGGTTGCCCCAAATCATTCGACGATTTATCCGGAAACAATGCCAAATTGGTTATCCGCTTATAAAACAGAGGGAGCAAAATCTAAACTTGAAATGTTATATACAGCAATGGAAGACTCAGAAGTTATATTCCCTAATCTGACAAAAATGCTTCTTGAAAAAAAAGATGAAGCTGATTTTATTATATATAATAAAACTGATACCCATTGGAACGAACTCGGAGCTTATTATGTTTACGAACATTTAATGAATGAATATATAGCTTCTGATTTTCCTGAAGCCAAAGCAATCGGTTTATCAGAATTTGATGTTTTTGAAAAA